>CAZKTR010000017.1:0-20349 GCA_964555525.1 uncultured Pirellulaceae bacterium | reverse complement strand
AGGAATCTGACGAGGACGAATCTGACGAGGACGAATCTGACGAGGACGAATCTGATGAAAAAGGATCTGATGAAGACGAATCTGATGAAGAGGAGTCTGACGAAGAGGAGTCTGACGAAGAGGAGTCTGACGAAGAGGAGTCTGACGAAGAGGATGGCGACGCCAAGTAATAGATTGTCGCAATTACCATCCGGAGATGCCGGCTGAAGGTGGCTTGCCTAGATGAATGAAGCGAGGGACTGGTTTCAAAATGTGATTGGCCAATTTAAGGTGGTTGGACCACCGAGGCATTCGTTTGTGCTAGGATAGGTTTGAGTTGTTATTTTTTTGACAATCAAACAAACACCCTTTAAAGCAAACGAATGCCTAGCGAACAACATTTTCAAGTCGACCTGCGTGGGATTATTGATCTACTTTCTGACCATCTTTACTCCGGGCCAGAAGTTTACCTTCGAGAGTTACTGCAAAATTCTGTCGATGCATTAACGGCTCGTGAAAAACGAGACCTCGGCTTTGTTGCCAGCGAGTCTTGCATTCAAATCGAAGTTGTCACCGCTAAAACCCCGGCCGAACCGCCAACCTTGGTCATCACTGATCAGGGAGTGGGCCTAACCGAGCCAGAGGTTCACCAGTTTTTAGCCACCATCGGTCGGTCTTCCAAACGTGATTTGTCTCGCGATGATTTTATAGGTCAATTTGGAATTGGACTTCTTTCTGGATTTATCGTCTCCGAAGAAATTGTTGTGATCACTCGGTCGATTGAAGAAAGAAGTCCGGCACTTGAGTGGCGAGGCCGATCCGACGGTACTTATTCGATTCGCAAACTGGACCATACCCCTGAACCAGGCACTCAGGTTTTCTTGAGGGCGAAACCAGGCTGCAATGAGTTTCTGCAGCGAGATATTGTTCAACGATTGGCAACCCGTTTTGCCTCGCATTTGTCAGTGCCAATCGACCTGGTGGCAGGGCAAACCAGCTTGCGTATCAATACAAAACCGCCTTGGGAATTTGACAAAAACGACAGCCAGAAGTTCGTCCAACAATGCACGGACTACGGCAACGAAAATTTAGATTATTCGTTTCTTGGTGCGATACCAATTCGGTCCGAGGCCGGTGGTGTAGATGGAGTCGCTTACATCTTGCCGCATGCTTCTCGATTAAAATCAAAACGAGGGCATCGAGTTTATCTCAAGGGGATGTTGCTGTCAGAGTCGATCGACAACCTATTGCCTGATTGGGCTTTTTTCGTAAGGGGCGTTGTCAATTCGACGAAGCTTAGCCCGACCGCTAGCCGTGAGAGTTTTCACGAAAACGATACACTTGATCAAACGCGATACGAGATCGGAAAGTGCTTAAAGGATCACTTGGTAGAGTTATCCAAAACCGATCGGGAGACGTTGATCCAGATCATCGCGTTGCATCAGCTTTCAATCAAAGCTCTTGCGGTTGAAGACGAAGAGTTTTTTGATCTGGTTGCCGATTGGCTACCCTTCGAGACATCGCTGGGGACAATATTGCTAGGCGACTATCGCCAGCATCAAAAGTCCGTACGGTACGTGCGCAACCGAGATGAGTTTCGTCAGATCGTTGGAGTCGCTGCGGCTCAAAATATCTGCATCATTGATGCGGGATACACATACGACCAAGAACTTCTACAGCGATTGGACCAGCGCAACCCCGGACAAAAAGTAGAGCGGATCGAAGTTTCGGAATTGGCACAGGAGTTTGGCGAACTGTCGGTTGAAGAAAGAAATCAGACATTTGACTTTGTTCGTTTTGCAGAGGAAGTTTTAGCCCCGTTTGGCTGCATGGTCCAATTGAAACGGTTTCAGCCCAAAACACTGCCATCACTTTACACGCTCAACTCGGAAGCGGGTTTTTTGCGTTCAGTTGATCAGTCAAAAGAACTTTCTGACGACCTATGGGGTTCGATTTTAGACAGTGTGTCCTCGCCCCAACAGGATAATGCGCGGGCTCAGTTGTGTTTGAACTTTGAAAATCCGGTGATCGTTAAATTGGCTTCTTTGCAGGATCAGAATCTGCTGGCTGAATCGCTCAAAATGCTCTACGTGCAATCGCTTTTGCTGGGGCACTATCCTTTGCAGGCTCAAGAAACAAATATTTTGAGCGAGGGGCTGATTAATTTGATTGATGCAGCCATGGGAAACAAATAACTACCACTTATTTTCGGTATGGACACATGAACGAAGAAGAATACGCAAAAGAATTTGACTCGCTGGCCGCAAGCTACAATGAAGCCGAAGATCCCAAAGGACGCTTGGCAGCGCTCGAACATTTGGTGCGTCTTACCGACTCAGTAGGCGACATAGCAAGTGCTTACAATGTTCGCATGAAGATGATTCACTGTGCCACGTTCGCTGGCCAAAAAGATAAAGCACTGGTTGCGTTCACGTGGTGCTTGGCACAAATGGATAAGTATCCCGATGCCTTTGATAGTCATAGTTTGCTTTGGAAGTACAAGTGGATCCTAGAGAACATGCCGACGTTTGTTAACGTCAGAAAAGAAAAGATCTTTGCTCTAGAAGATGATATGCAGCGACGTCTGCTTGCTGCTGGATACAACCTTCGTCCGATTCATTACTTGCGCTGGACGAATGCAATGAGAATGGGCGATTTTGACCGAGCCAACGAATTCATGGAGAAGTGGCGCGAAACACCTCGAGACGAACTAGCAGATTGCGAAGCCTGCGAACAAAACAAATTGTCGGAATTCTTCGGACGAAGCGGTAAGCCCGAAGAATCCGCCAATGTCGCCTTGAAACTGCTGGACGGTCGTATGACCTGCGCTGAAATCCCCCATTTAACTTGTGGGCATATGGTGGCAACCTACATGAAACTGGGGCGACTTGATGAATTGAAACAAAGCCATTCTAAATGGTACAAGATGGTCAAAGACAACGAAGAATTTTTAGATATCGTCGCGCAGCATATGATGTTTGCCGCGGGAGTGGGCAAGTTTCCCGAAGCAATCGCAATGTTCGAGCGTCACGCGGGGTGGGCTGTCGAAACCGTTAATGACTACAAGCGGTTTGTGTTTTATCGTGCCGCTGCTTTCTTGTTCCAGCGAACATTCCCTTCGGAGTCGCGCCTGCGATTGAACGTGCCGGAGAGCATGGCGTGTTATCGCGAGGATGCTGATTACCAATGTGCTGAATTGGCTCAATGGTTCCAGGCTGAAGCCAAATCATTAGCCCAGCAGTTTAATCAGCGAAATGGAAACGAGTATTACACGACGCTCATGGCTGAGCCCGAGGCTTTGTTTTCGTAGGGGCGATGTTTTAGCTGCCTTCCAGTTCCAAGAATCGTTTGGCATTGCCGTAGCAAATGTCTTGAACCATACCGCCAACCAAGCTGAAGTCGTTTGGCATTTCGCCGTTGACCATGTCTTTGCCAAACATGTTGCAAAGAATGCGTCGAAAGTATTCGTGTCGAATGAAGGACATGAAACTACGCGAGTCAGTTAACATGCCAACGAAGCGAGCGATTAAACCGGTGTTGGACAGGGTGTTGATTTGCCACTCCATGCCTTCCTTTTGATCGAGGTACCACCAGCCAGAGCCAAACTGCATCTTGCCCGCGACCCCACCACCTTGAAAATTGCCGATCATCGTGCTGATCAAATAATTGTCGCTCGGGTTGAGGTTGTAAACGATGGTTTTGGGCAACATGTTTTCCTGATCCAAGCGATCTAAAAAACGTCCCAACGACCGCCCCTGAGGAGTATCTCCCATCGAATCACAACCCAAATCTCGACCAACCTCATTAAACAATCGCGTATTATTGTTTCGCCAAACTCCGGTATGAAATTGGTTGGTCCACGATTTTTCGGCATCCAATTTGGCTAGTTCAATCAACATGAAAGTTGAATACTGTTCGTGTTGCTCCGCCGTGGCCGCGACACCTGCTTTGGCTGCATCAAAAATTTTCCTGGCCGTCGACACGTCGCAGAAATTAGCTGGTACCGATTCGCATCCGTGATCCGAAAGGCGGCAGCCCAGCGAATGAAAGAAATCGTGTCGGATCCTCAACGCCGCCAATAAGTCATCAAGCGTTTCCACAGAAATACCTGCGGCTTGGCTGAGCTTGCCCAGCCACTCAATGAACTCTTCGGGCCGATGCACGAACAACGCCCAGTCAGGCCGGAACGCCGGGTAGACCTTGGTTTTAAAATCGGTCTGCGCGACTTGTTGGTGATACTCGAGTGAGTCAACCGGATCATCAGTGGTGCACAACGCTGTCACGTTGAACTTTTTCAAAATGCCCTGAGTCGTCAGCTCGTCCCGAGATTGAATCTGTTGATTGCATTCGTTCCAGATTGCTTCCGCATTGGCCTCACATAGCAATTCATCGATGTCAAAAAAACGCTTCAATTCTAAATGCGTCCAGTGATAGATTGGATTTCGCAACGTGTAGGGTACTGTCGCCGCGAAAGCTAAGAATTTTTCTTTGGGATCGCCATCTCCGGTAACCAAGCGTTCAGGAATGCCGTTAGCCCGCATCGCTCGCCACTTGTAGTGGTCGTGATTGACCCACATTTCGAATAGATTCTCAAAGCGTCGATTTGTGGCAATGTCTTTTGGTGAGAGATGATTGTGGTAGTCAATGATCGGTTGCTGGGCTGCGTAGTCATGGTACAAGCGAACGGCAGCGTCGTTTGACAGGAGGAAATCGTCGTGGATAAATGACATGTCGGCTCGGGTTACAGAAAGAAATTATCACGCAGAGTTTACCGTATTTTAATCGTGATTAAATGCCAGTCGAACTTCGTGCCGTATTAAAAAACAAGCTGCGTTGCTGGCTATGTTCTGTGGCACAGATTGTCGGCCAACCGAAGGCTTATTCCTCAGATTCGTTCTTTTTCTTAGCGTTTTCGTCTAAAATCTTATATCCTTTTTGAACTTCGTCGTAAATTTGTTCTGAACTTATCGTCGCCCCGGCCTCTTCCTCTGATACGCCTTTTTTCTTAGCACTTTCTTTTAATATTTGAATTCCTTTTTGAACTTCGTCGTGAATTCGTTTTGAAGTTATTGTCGCTCCGACTTCTTCAAGTTGGTCGAGACACTGCTGGGCTTTTTCGTCTTCGTTGATTTCTTGATACCACTTGATCGCTGTTGCAATGGTTGAGTAAACAGTCAGTGGCGTTTCGGGATGTTCCCTAACGCTTGTTAGTAATAGTTGAATATCACTGTCGGCACCAGGGCTGCGCGTTCGTAGCCGGGAAGCCATCGACTTCCAGTCGACTGCTGGAAAGTACAAGTTTTTTGCTAGATCGACCACGGCATCGTCACTCAAATACAAGACGCTCGACAAATGCTCTGTCGTGATCTCACGCACACGAGGATCGTCGGCGGCTTTGGCGGCGACATCACGGATCGCTTTGGTAATATGTCGCGTGGCTAAATCCGAAATCGCAATAGCTTCTCGCTTCTCTAAGAATGCAACTATGAAGGCTTCGAGATCCTCGTCATTTTGAGTTCCTGTGAATTGCCATGCGAGATGGCCGACAAGAGCTGCTTTGGCTAGAGCTGCTATATCTTCGTTCTCATTTTCCTCGTAGGCTTGGACAACTTTGGCTATCTTTTCATCAATCCCCTCAACGCCTACACTGATTTTTTGGTTGATTTCGCTCATCGAGCCAACTGCTTTAATGTACTCCTGAATGCAGTAAGTTTGTTGGTTTGACTTGAGACGAGGATCGCTGATCAATTTTTCTATTTCGCCATGCCGAACGTTGAGCATGACTGCTGCGTCCTCGACTGACGCGTTGCGCCACCTACCTGCTGACGTTAACAGCCAGTTGATTTGATCGTCGATTGTTAGTGTGACGGGCTCGCTGGCGCCCTGATCGTTGATTTCAGCTGTATACGGTGTTGGCTCGGTTGTCCCAGAAGGAGGTGCGGGGTCGTTTACCCGCGTCACTGATTCATTAACTTCATCAGCCGGGCTAGAGTCATTGAGGCGAATTAAGAGATAGGCGACACCCGCCAGCAGCATAGCCCCGATAATGAACCTGCGATGAAAGTTAAGAAACGCCAGTATCAGCATGGGGTTAAAATTACCCTCAGGCATATGATTGGGGTCATCATTAAATGGCACTTCAGCAACTGGTTGAGGCGGCGGAATTTGAAAATTTGCGGCTGGTTTAGCCACTTCGGCCGGCGGGGTTAGAAGTTTTTTCGCCTCGGCTTTCGTGATCAGGCTGTTGTTGAATAGAAATTTGACGATCGCTTGACTCTTGACGTCTTTCGAAGGATCTTCGATCTGTTGACGGATCTTGGCTATATACTTAGCGTCGACAGAGCCAAGCGCTTCGATTCGGGCTAACATTTGACTCGGTGTCATTCGTACTTCGTTTCCTTATTTTCAGGCCTAGTCAGAAAAAGCTAACTAGGACTTAGAATATGATGGATTGGTTGACCGCTGCTGGCAAACGACGCTCACGGCCTTTACCCCCATCCAATATTCTAAGGGATTCTAAGCCGAACTTGGTAGGAGAATATTATTTTCACCACTGTTACCACTGTTTGGCAATATCGGTAATTTTACCAAACCCCCAAACATTCTCCGGTACCTAGGGTCACTTTTCTTGTTTGAAATCTGTTCGAAAAGCCGATTAGTTAGAATAGCAAAGTAAAATAGCCGCGAATGGATTGGTTGCCCTAGTCTGGAATTATCTCCATTGAGTTGGTGGAGTCCATAATCTTCACTACAATGGGGCGCTCGGCGACTGTGCAATCACTTCATCAATAAAAACTTGATAATTTCTATTTCCTAGGAGAATGTAACCGTGACCAAACGGAACAATTCAAACTCATCTACTCGCCGCACCTTCCTACAAAGCAGTTCGAAGCTGGCGGTTGCTGGCGCTGCAGCGTCAAGCCTAGTAGTTGCTCAGCCTGCACTCGCTCGAACCGCCTACGCAGGGGGGTCTGATACGATACGCCTTGGGCTAGTTGGGGCCGGTGGACGTGGTACTGGTGCTGCCGTTCAAGCAATGAACACCAAATATGGAAACGTCGAGTTGGTCGCCGTCGCGGACGCTTTTCCTAATCGCTTACAAAATGCGTTGAAAACTTGCGCTAAAAAACACGAAGGCAAAGTCAATGTCCCTGAAGACAAACGGCACATTGGCTTCGACGCCTACAAAAGAATCATGGACGATCAGAACGTTAACATGGTGATCTTGACGACACCTCCGGGGTTCCGCCCGTCGCATTTTGAAGCGGCCATCGAAGCCAACAAGCATGTTTTTATGGAAAAGCCTGTGGCCGTTGATGCTCCTGGCATCCGCCGAGTTCTTAAAACTGGTGAGCTGGCCAAACAAAAGAACTTAGCCGTTGCCGTCGGTCTACAACGCCGGCATGAACGAGCCTACATGGAAACCATCGCACAATTGCAAGATGGAATCATTGGTGATCTGATTCACTCTCGTGTCTACTGGAACGGTGGCGGCGTTTGGACAAACCCACGCGAGCCTGGCCAGACAGAACTCGAGTACCAAATGAAGAACTGGTACTACTTTAACTGGGTCTGCGGTGACCACATCGTTGAACAGCACATTCACAACTTGGACGTGACCAATTGGCTTCTGGGGGACTACCCTGAAAAAGCCCAAGGCATGGGCGGACGGCAAGTTCGTGTCGGTCCCGATACTGGCCAGATCTATGATCACCATGCGGTTGAATTCACTTACGCTAACGGGCACGTGATGTTAAGCCAGTGTCGTCACCAGCGAAGAGCTTGGTCGCATATTGGCGAGCACGTTCACGGTAGCAAGGGCTACGCAAATATTGGTAAGGGAAAAATCTACGACAAGAACAACAAATTGATTTTCAAGTCCAAAGGAGCGCGAGGTGGTCATCAACAAGAGCATCACGACTTATTTGCTGCGCTTCAGGAAGGCGTTATTCCAAATGAAACCGAGTACGGTGCCAAGAGTACGATGACTGCGATCTTCGGTCGTATGGCAACCTACTCGGGTAAAGAGATACATTGGAAAGATGCCATTGAGTCCGACATTCAGCTTTGTGACGTCGACAAACTTGTAGACTTCAACAGCCCCGCTCCGATTCATCCCGATGAAGATGGGAATTACCCAGTCGCGATTCCGGGAAAGAATGTTCAAAAAGTTTGCGAGTGGCTTAAGCGATAGCTCTTAGGCTGACTAGCTTCCTTTAAGACAAAAAATAAACTCTGTAGTTCAAGCCAGTGATTGACTTGTGCTGCAGAGTTTTTTTGTGATAACTTCGGACGCCACGCTTGCGCGGCATCGCAATGGACTACTTCAAGCCCAACGCTTCGATTTGTTGGACCGCCCCGGGGGTCATGCGGCGAACCTTCGCTGCCAAAACTTCTTTTTCGGATGCAGAAGCCTTTGCTGCCTTGGCCTTGATTAAGGTCATTTTCTTTTTTCGTGCTCGACGACGACGCAATTCTCGTTGGCGTTCGCTACTACCCATCGGGTTATCCTGTTCAAGAGTTCTTTGTTGATTGATTTGAGATGCACATGTTATCGATTGATTTGGGAGTTTTCAACGCAGTTTTTCCTCGATTACTACGAATACAGCTAAATCAACCTCGAGCTCAGCCAACTAGGGCTTCAAAACCGAAGCGGCACTAGCCAATTGTCTTTCCACGGACTTTTGCACCAATTGCAAATCGACCAACCGGCGTTGCTTGCAGGACTCATCGATATAGTGCCAATGCATCACTTTTTCTTCTCCTTGTCGCCAGCACAAGCAGATTTTTTCTTCGTTTCGCAGAGCAGGGAAGTCTACAAAACCTTCGGTGACGTTACTGGTGAGCGTGCTTAGTTCAAGAAGTTCATCGATGCACTTCTCTAAAAGTAGGGATTTCTTGTCGGTTTCAGCTTCAACAGAGCGTAGTTCTTTAGAGTAAACATTTGCTTGATTGTCACGGTCGCTAACCGTAAATGCCAGTCTTTCTTGGGTATCAGAAATTTCTTGAGCCAAAGTCACCAACTCATCGACAATCCGACTAACCAGCGGAAGCGTTGCAGTCGCAGTTGCGATCGTAAAACCCTGTTTGTTCTTGATGAATGCCATAGCGATATGTCTAAAGGAGGGTCGGTTTGGATTCGCCCAAGTTCCAAACCATCATGGGAACTCACTCAATTGGGTCAGTTTTCGATTATAGCCAGAAAGCTAGTTTCCGAAATCCGTGATTCCGAGATGGGATTTAAAGCGATTTTTCTGTTGGATTTGAGAGAACGCATCTTCTATCGCAAGAAGGGAAATAGCAGGGAACGAAACCCTTAAATCACAATAAAGGCGTGTTAAGAGGCCCAACATCTGACTAACTGTTCAGTAAAAAACGCTTTGAAAAACCGAGCTGCTGAACGTTTTTTCCCGCAAAAATCCGGAAATAAGCTTGGTTTTGTTAAAGTCGCCACTCTATTCCCCGAAAAACACTGTTTTGTGAAGCATTTATCCACCCAAAACCAGCGTGAGATGCGTAAAGTAGTAGTAACGAATGTCCTTGGATTTATTGTCAACCCCTGATGGTTGGCAGACAGGGCCTTCGAGACGGCTTCCCGAATGGAACCGAGTGTTGCAAAGGAATGAATAGAAATGTTAGTTTTATCTCGAAAGAAAAATGAGAGTATCGTGATCAACGACAACATTAACATTGTTGTTGTTGAGATCCGTGGGGACAAGGTCCGTCTAGGCGTTGAAGCCCCGAAGGAGATCCCGGTACACCGCCGCGAAGTTTACGAAGCGATCATGCGTGATCGTGAGTCTGCTGCAGGCCTAAGTCGAGCCACAGAGACCCCTTAATTTCTGGGTGTGTTTAATTGGGGCTGAACCGGGCTAATCCTCGGCTCGGGCGACCCGTTAGTCGCCTACGTTTGACCGTATTCAAAATGGTCGCATCGCCGAATTTAGCTTCTTCTAACGCGAAACGGTGATTCCTCAAGTGCCGACTTTAACGGCCGTTTTTTTTTGTTTGGCTCTTGACGCTGAACCTGCCGAACAGCTATCTTGTCCCGCTCTTATAAAGAGACGCCAGACGGCCCCTTCGTCTAGTGGCCTAGGACTCCGCCCTTTCACGGCGGCAACACGGGTTCGAGTCCCGTAGGGGTCATGAGTAGCAATTAAGCCCCGAGAAACGTTATGTTTCTCGGGGCTTTTGCTTTTTAGCGGAGTGCTGGCGATTTCCGACTCTCTAAAGTCAGTCGACCAACTAATGTCAGTAGTTAGATTGCGGTATTCAGTGGTGGTTCAGTCAGTACCTGCTTGGACGCACTCACAGTAGGTGGTGCGTACGGTGTTGCTTCAGCCGATGTCGACTATCGCGTAAACCGCAAAGAATTTAGCCTCGCCTAGTTCGAGGCAGAGCTGTCCTGCGGCAAATGTTCGTGACGGTCTATCACGAGAAAACCGCCAAGAACAAATTTTCTTGTGTTTAGTAAATTGCTACGCTATGATGACTCGTAAGCTGCTTTCTTTCTTCACTTTCAAGGTCTATCCACATGTCGAAATCTTTCAATCTAGTTGCATTCGTGACAAGCTTGCTGATGTTGCCGGTAGTTACATTCGCTCAAAACACCTATGACATTAATCTAACTCCGGTCCCTCCGACCATTGACGGAGTCGTATCGCCGGGCGAATGGGATGACGCTGCCGCCGCGCAAGGAGGCTGGCGTCTTTTGCGTGTTGCCGGAGGGCCCGTTGAAGCTCATAACAACCGTTTTCGCATGACATGGGATGCGACGCATCTTTATCTCTTGGCCGAAAGTGACTTCGGTGGCTGGACCACTAACCAACGCGATGAATACCGCGGTGGAGCCAACAACTTAAACATGTTCTTTGATCCTGACCTTGACGGTGAAGGAAATCAAGGAACTGAGACGGCTCCATTTTTAACTCCGGACAGTTACCAAATTAACGTCAATCAATACTTAGGAACTTTCATGTGTCCTTCAGGTTGTTCTGTGGAAATGGACAACAATCCGAATAATGTTTTGTTATTTGGAGCAACAGGATCGAATTTGTCAACATTTGCCGGCGCGCGCTTCGACGGACTGTTCGGCAATAACGCGGGATGGCTGGGAATGCGAGGCACCTCAATTGGCACTGTCAATTCCGCAAGTGGCGGCGTTGTTGAAATGGCCATTCCTTGGACAGATTTTGACGCTCCCAATCTTGATGCAGATGGTAACGATCCGGGATTAAACTTGAATGGTATGGCTCCCACTGCTGGTGATACATGGAATTTCAATATTTCGCAAATTACGACTGACAATAACAACTTGCTTCCTGTTTGGAACTGGCATGACAATCCCGATGCAAATGAGTTCTTCGCCTCGCAACCACACGGAGTGATAACTTTCGTTGGTAGCTCTGTGCTGCTGGGAGATGTCAACCTAGATACCGTTGTTAACTTTTTAGATATCTCGCCATTTATTACAGTCTTGTCTACAGCAGACGACAACCAAGCGGAAGCTGATATCAATGAGGACGGTTTGGTTAACTTTCTAGACATCGCACCGTTCATCAATCTGTTGGCCCAACAATAGACTCGTGTCACTGCCCAGTTTATTAGGAAGCCAATTTGATTGCCTTTCGAAGACAAATTAGCATTAAGTCCTCTTTGGCTGCGTTTAGCGGTCAAAGAGTTTTTTTGTGCTTCGGATCAGCCTGCCTTCATGTGGGAGTGGGGGTTCGTCTGTGTCGATGTGAGAATTTTTCAAAGACCGTCGGCTCGGGCAATAAAAGTTCTTTTGTATTTGTTATGCTGACATCTTAGATAAGCTTGTCTTATTTCGCTCGCAACTTTTTTACCGAAACATCAGTAATGCCAACCGCTAGAACAATTCCTTTGAGGTCGCTTGTAACTTCTTGCTTTATTTGGAGCCTTGTTCTTTTTTCGTTCGCACCATTTGCAAACGCGGAACAAGTTGACGTTTGGTTTGGAACAACCGTTGCCAACAAAGGGCAGGGCAAAGGCATTTATCATGCGAACTTTGACACCAACACAGGCAAGCTGTCGCAACCCACCTTAGCCGTGGAAGCTGACAGCCCAGGATTTTTGGCGATGCATCCCAACGGAAAAATACTCTACGCCGCCGCGAAGGAATCGGGCAAAGGCGTCGTGGTTGCTTACAAAATCAACAAGGTTAATGAACAGGCATCGCTAACTAAGGTTAATTCGGTCGCCATCGGTCACGGCACTGCGGTTCATCTGTCGGTGGATCGATCGGGCAAGTTCCTGCTGACGGCGCAGTACCGTCAAGGTTCCACGGCTTTGTTTGATCTAGCAGACGACGGCAGCATTATTTCTCAGCGACAATTGCTCAAGCATGAAGGCGGTTCCGGCGTCGTCAAAAAACGGCAAGACAAGCCTCATGCACACTGGGTTGGGACATCACCCGACAATCAGTACGTATTTGTTCCCGATCTCGGCACGGACAAAGTTGTGATTTTGAAACTAGACGCTGCAACCGCAACGCTGTCGCCTCATGGTTTCGGGGTTTGCCCACCCGGATCTGGGCCGCGGCACATGAAGTTTGATCCAACCGGAAACCGAATCTACGTCCTGAACGAACTCACGCTTTCCATCACGACCTTTGATTATGACAAAACAGCTGGCACGATGACCCCTGTGCAAACGGTCGAGGCACTCTCCGAAGCCACGAAGGCTAAGGAGGAGTTCAATAGCGCGTCGGAGATTCGAGTCCACCCGTCAGGAAAGTTCGTTTACTCGGCCAACCGCGGCCACGATACAGTCAGCGTGTTTCGAGTCGATCCCGCGACTAAGAATTTGTCGATCGTTGAAGTGGAGCCCATTCGTGGTAGTTGGCCACGGAACTTTAATTTGGATCCTACCGGCAAGTGGTTGATCGTTGCCGGGCAGAAGAGCAACACAGCAACCGTTTTTTCCATTGATCAATCGACCGGCGAACTTACCTATGTTAGAAAGTCCGTGACGGTGCCTTCATCGATTTGCGTGTTGTTTGAGTAAGTCAGTCAATTGGCTGTTCGACAATTTAGGTGCCATTACGATCTGAGAACTTTTATTGGCTGCAGCAGTTCGGCAAACCTTATATACTGTGGGACTGGCGCTTTAAAATTGCAAAGTCTAACTTCCATTCTAAACAAAAAATAAGATGACAGATTCCACGAAATCAGGCAGCCCGATCATGACGGCTCGTTTGTCCATCATGATGTTCCTGCAGTTCTTTGCATGGGGAGCATGGTTCGCCACATTGGGATTAGCTCTAACCAACGGAAAACTAAAAGACTTCGTCGGCGGTGCTTATGAAGCCGCTCCGATCGCTGCGATCTTCGCTCCGTTATTTTTGGGCCTGTTGGCCGACCGGCTGTTTTCGTCGCAGAAGGTGTTTGGGGTTTTGATGTTGATTGGCGGCGGTATTATGTGCTTGATACCTTCGGTTGCTGCCAAGGGGCCTGAAAGCGGCGGTTTGTTGGTGTGGCTGATTTTAGCGTACATGCTTTGCTATATGCCGACGCTTGGTTTGGGAAACACAATCGCTTTTACTCACATTCCCAGCCCTAATAAGTTTCCGTTCGTACGTGTGTGGGGAACTATCGGCTGGATTGCCGCAGGTCTGTTGATTGGAATCACGGGTTGGGACGGCCAGTTCACAATCTTTTGGCTGGGGGCTGGTAGCTCGGTCTTGCTTGGGCTGTATTGCTTCACTTTGCCAGCAACACCGCCGCCACTTGCTGGGCAACCGCTTGATCTTCGATCGCTGTTTATGGTTGACGCCTTCAAGCTGCTATTGAATTGGAATTTCTTTGTATTCGCAATTTGCTCGACTCTCGTTTGTGTTCCGTTAGCGTTTTATTACGGCAGTACATCCCAGTTCCTAGGGCAAAGCGGATTTGCAGCACCCGGAGCTACGATGACGCTAGGGCAAATGTCAGAAATCATCTTCATGCTCTTGATCCCGTTTTTCTTCCGTAAGTTGGGGGTCAAAATGATGATCCTGATCGGAATTGCCTGCTGGGTACTTCGCTACTTGTTGTTCTCCTTCGGTGCGGCAGATCAGACGACTTGGATGTTGCTGCTGGCAATCGTGCTCCACGGTGTTTGTTACGACTTCTTTTTTGTCACCGGCTTTATGTATACCGATCAAAAAGCCCCCAAAGAAATTCGCGGACAAGCTCAGTCATTGCTTGTGTTCTTAACCCAGGGCATCGGCATGTTTTTTGGATACCGGATCATGGCTGGCGGTAAGTTGTTTGGAATTCCGCTGAACCTGACGTTTGGTAAGTATGGTCAGCAGGTATCAAGCTCCGCTAGCTATGCAGAGTCGCTAAAGGCTGCGACTGGCGAGACGACCGAGGTTAGCTTCTTGGACAAGTTCGGGCAGATGTTTACGCGGAGCCTGCCAGATAACTTGCCAGCTGAGGAACTCACGACAACGATGGGAGAATGGCAGAACTTTTGGATGTCGCCGGCCATCATGGCGGCGATCGTGTTTGTGGTCTTCGCGCTGCTTTTTTGGGATCGCTCTGAGGTTGCTACTGCTAACGACGAGAGCTAGCGTTAGCAGGCTGCGAAAATCTTGAAAAACCTCTAACTGAAGCTGGATAAACTTTACCGGTTGTACCGATAGTGTCGGTAGTACGGTTTATTACGATAATTCCGGTTAGTTGGTCACTCCCCCCATGATTCGACTACCTAGGGTCTTTGTGTAGATGCATGCATGGATTGCCAGAACAGCGGATCGTGTTCATTCACTATTCGGTCAATTGCATGAAGCCATGTTCATACAGAGAGAATCCTAAGTCTCTATTTGGAGTGACCCGCGATGGGTTCAAGAAAAACAAATTTTTCAAAGTCTATACAGCGTGTTGCAGCATTGGTGTCCGTTTTGAGCACGTTGGGTGGAGTCGCCGTCGCCACTGCGTCGGCCCAAACCGCTCATTTTGAGTCGCTCAATCAATCGATTCAGCAGGCAGGCCATAGTCAAGATTTCATTCTCGATCCCAACAATTTGCCTCAAGAGAAAGTTGCGAGGTTGGCGAGCAGATTCCAGTCTTCGAAACAAGTTCAAAATTCGGCTCGAATTATCCGCTCGCAGCCAGCGTTTTTGCCGCCAGCGAAACAACAAGCGACTGCCAATCGACGAGCCCTAGTGGGGCGCGGTCGGATGGTTTCCGCTGGTTTCCCGCAAGAACCAGGTGTGCTTGGAGACCCGCCTCAAAAACCTTCACGGACGGTGCTTCAAAGGCAAGACAAGCCACAAGATTTTTTTGGCGGTGATCAACCCGTGCCAACGATACCGCGGAATGACACTGCTCCAATTCCCGCACCGCAAACACCAGGGGTAAAACAGCTCCAGGATGGCGAACTTCCACCGGACATTTTTCGGAATCCGTTTGATAGGGAACGCCAACCTACCCCTGACGATAAAACAGTAGAAATCCCGGGTCAGTTGCTCCCTCCAGATGATCCGGAGAAAGAGGGCGATACGCCAAGGGATCCGGATCAGCAGGAGGTCCCCAACCCTTTCTTGCCACAAGAAAACAAAAACAACGATAGTCCAATCGACTACCAATCAGGTCGCGGATTTAACACAACACGAAGCCGATCAAACGTTTACCGCCCACCAGGTTCGGACATAACTTCTCGGCCAGACGACGGCGTCTACTTTGTCCCTGCGTATGACCCGATTCCAGGAACGCAACAATCGACTCTCGCTCCGCCAACGACGATAACACCAGGACACCATGCTTGGCAGCAGCATGCTTGGGCAAATCAATACGCTCCGCAGCCACAATATCAGCCGCCATACCCACCACAGTATCAACAACCACAGTATCACCCGCCGCAGTATCAACAGCCACCGTACCAACAGCCGCCATACCCACCGCAGTATCAACGGCCACAGTACCAGCTACCGCCAGTACCTTACGCTCATCCACAGCCACAGCAACAGGTTTATACGCCGGTTGTTGAGCCACCAGCCAATGTGGCTTTGGGTAGCAGGGGTCCGATGACACCTGTTCGCCGTGGCCTGTTTGCGAAGTTTCAAAAAGACCTGAAAAGAGATTGGGGCTTTGGCGACTATCAGTCTTGCCTAGACGCAGGGAATTGCAACGGTTGTAGCAGCGATTGTGGTTCGAGCTGCGGATCGTGTTGTGATACAAAATGTCCGGTATTCTATATTGGATTTCAAGGAGCTTGGAACGACGCATTTGATATTGCCAACGGTCGGGGATCTGAACTTGAACTCGATGATGGTTCGGCGTTCTTCTTCAGCCTTGGGCGCATGAACGGTCGCAACCTGCGGACGGAAATCGAGTTGTCCTTTCGCAGTAATGACATTAGTTCACTGCTAACTCCTGATGCTGAATTGCCGGCCACGGGTCAGTTGCAGACATTCTCTGGGATGGCGAATCTCTATTGGGAGTTTGTTAACTTCCCAACTGGGCGACTTAAGCCATACATTGGCGGTGGTGCGGGATTTATGAGTGTGTCATCAGACTTGCAGTTAACGTCCGCTCCATCCCCTTTCGATGATTCAACGACGTCAACTTCTAGTTTTGCCTATCAATGGATGGCAGGTGTGAACTATAAAGTCAGCAACCATCTGGACCTGTACGGTGAATACCGCTTCGTCGATGCGGAAAGTTTTGGTATCAGCTCTGATCGAGATGACTTGTCAGGCAACTTCGGCTACTCAGCCAACTCCGTCGGGGGTGGACTCCGCTGGAAGTTTTAGTCAACATCAAAACACTCTACTTGATCCAATAGAAAGCGACTCAATGAATACTTGGGTTGGGTGTTGCTGGATTGCCTTCGGTGGAGGCTTGGGAGCGCTGTCGCGATTTGGGATCGCGAACTTGGTGCGTCGTTGGGTACAACCTGACTTTCCGCTCGCAACCCTCACAGCAAACTTAATTGGTTGCTTCTTGATCGGTTTGCTTTTGGGCAGTGGTATTGGTGAAAAAGTACCTGCGGTTAAGTTTGGAGTCGGTGTCGGATTTCTAGGCTCACTTACGACGTTTTCAACCTTCAGTGCCGAGACCGTTGTTCAGTTAAACGACGGCGAGTGGTTGACGGCATTCGGCTACGTTGCGGTCAGCGTTTTGGCAGGACTGCTGTTGGCTTTTGCCGGTATGGCGATTGCCAATGGGTTTCGAGCGACCGCGTAAAAAAGTAGCCTAACATACGAGCTCGACGCGCAAGCGAGTGCATTTCTGCGAGTGTTGCGATGCACTTGCTTGCGCTGCGAGCTTGTATTTTCAAGTGGCCTGGCTGTCGTAGCTGGGTTCGCCAGGGTTCAGGAGCCTTACGGTATCGCATCCCGAAGTCTGGCGACTCCGGCTACGGAATTCCGCCTAAAGGCCCCAAACGCCTTCTTAATCTTGCTCGGCTACATAAACCGCTAACGACTTACTTGGCAGCGTGTGGCTGTGGCTTTTCGAAAACTCGGGGCCGTCAAGGTTTTCAAAGATGTCGTTGGGCGCTTCGGTTGCGGTGTCAACAAACAAACGCCAAGTTTTGGACTTCGCGATGGCTGGCAACATGAACCGACAACCATGATTGCTGGAGTTAATTAACAACAACACGTCGCGTCCGACACCCTGAGGATCGTCGGCCGGTTGTGGTGCTGCGAACAAGCAAGTGAGTGGGTGATCGCCTTCGTGCCACTGAATCGCAGTGCCCGTTGCGCTGTACCAGCTAACGTCGGCCCAGCCATCTTTACTGTCTGGCACGCCGCTAAGAAACTGCTTGCGACGAACGGTTGGCTGAGACCGTCGAAACTGAATCAGCGATCGGCAAAAGTGAATCAAGTCCGAGTTGACTTCGGCCAAATCCCAATTCAACCAGCTAACCTCGTTGTCTTGGCAATAAGCGTTGTTGTTGCCGTTTTGAGTCCTCCGGAACTCGTCGCCCGCAACGATCATTGGCACACCTTGGCTAAGCATTAACGTGGCGACCATATTTTTGATTTGCCGCAAACGAAGCGCATCAATGATCGGCTGATCGGTTGGTCCTTCGACGCCAAAGTTTTCGCTGAAGTTATGGTTGTCGCCGTCGCGATTATTTTCGCCGTTGGCCAAGTTATGCTTTTCGCGGTAGCTGACCAAATCGCTCAGGGTAAAACCATCGTGCGAAGTGATAAAGTTAATGCTGTTACAAGGCGGTCGTCCACCGGGCTGGTACAAGTCAGCTGACCCTGCCAGGCGAGTCGCTAACGCACCTCGCATTCCGCTATCGCCACGCCAATAGGAGCGAATGTCGTCACGATAACGGCCGTTCCACTCTGCCCAGCGATCGTCGCCAAAAGATCCTACTTGGTAAGCTCCAGCGGCGTCCCACGCTTCGGCAATAATCTTTGTGTCAGCCAGTAGTGGGTCCTCGCCGATCATTTCAACCAACGGCGGGTTGGGCACCAAATGCCCATTACGATCGCGACTGAGGATCGAAGCCAAGTCAAAGCGGAAGCCATCGATGTGATAGTTATGCACCCAGTGACGCAAGCAATGAAAAATCATTTCGCGAACAATCGGGTGGTTCCCGTTAACGGTGTTTCCACAACCGGAATAGTTTTTGTAGTGCCGCTTGTCAGGTTCAAGCATGTAGTAGACCGAATTTTCAAGCCCTTTGAAACTGAGCACTGGGCCGTTTTCGTTGCCTTCGCAAGTGTGATTGAACACGACGTCCAAAATTACTTCGATCCCCGCTTCGTGCAGGGCCTTGACCATTTGCTTGAACTCACGGACTTGGGCACCCGGTGTCGGGTCCGCGGCGTAACCCCGATGAGGCGCGAAGAAGGCCATCGAGTCGTAACCCCAATAGTTGGGTCGCTCAAGTTTGCTGCCATCAGGCGAGTGAATTGGAAACTCGTGAACCGGCATCAACTCGACCGCTGTCACGCCCAACGATTGTAGGTAAGGAATCTTTTCGATCACGCCCAAGTACGTACCTGGGTGCTCAACACCACTGGACGGATGTTTGGTAAAGCCCTTCACGTGCATTTCATAGATCACTGACTCGGAAATGCAGCGGCGCAAGTGACGATCACCTTCCCAATCAAACCGATCATCGACAACAACGCATTTAGGCGGTCGGACGATGCCATCGTTACTGGTTTGAAAGGTTCCCGCGAGTGCTCTTGCGTAAGGATCGATCAAACGTGATTGTGGCTGAAAACGCATGCCTTGGTTGGGCGCGTTGGGGCCGGATGCTTGAAAGTGGTACAACTGTCCAGCTTTAACGCCCGGGATGTAGACGCTCCAGATGTCCCCCCAGCGATTCTTGTCGGAATCAAAGGTTACGATATGAGCTGGCTCGAGGTCGTTGACGTTGTCGTATAAGAACAACCGCATCTCAGTCGCATTGCGGCTAAAGACAACAAATTGAACGCCTCCGTCGTCTAGGACGGCGCCGTAAGGGAGTTGGTGAGTGAATTGGAGTTTGGGGTGGGTGTGTTGCATGGTTTCTAGCATTAGCCAAGATCCGATTTTGTTCAATCTAGTGTTGTGATGCAGCCAAGTTTTCGGACTTGCCGTTGGGGCTGTAAAAAAGCACTTACGACAGAATACGCTACTTTTTAGTAACTTCAGTTTATCGACAGAGGGACTGTAAAACTGGGCGGAATTTAAATCAATTGGGTTAATCGGCCCCCTGGCCCACCGAAAACAGCCATAAGTGCAATTTAAGGGGGGAGCTGTACTGAAAATACCAAATGAAACGAAATAAAACGGCCCAGCATGCCGAGTGGTGGGCTTTGCACCCTTTCGGTTCGTTGACGGATCGAAGAAAATACCGGATTAGAATTTTCGCTAACTCTCCTTACCTTCCTTGGCGGCCTGACAACAACGGCCGCCAAAACCAAAAATATGACAGGCGTTTCCTACAAAGATTCTGGCGTTGACTTGGACGTGTACAACGAAGCGATGAAGCGATTACCTCGCTTGATGCATCGAACGTTTTCGCCACGTGTCCAAAAACTAGACGGCGGTTTCGCTGGTTTGTTTCAGTTGGATTTCAACAACAAACTATTCAAACGAAATTACAAGAACCCAACGATGGTCGCCTGCACCGACGGCGTTGGCACCAAGCTCAAGTTGGCTCAAATGCTAGGTCGCCACGACACGGTCGGAATCGATCTAGTCGCCATGTGCGTCAACGATGCAATTTGCTGCGGTGCTGAACCGTTGTTCTTTTTAGATTACGTGGCGATGCCCAAAGACGAACCGCCCGTGCTAGAACAAATTGTTTCGGGAATCAGTGACGGATGTGTCGCCGCCGATTGTGCGTTGCTTGGTGGAGAAACCGCGATCATGCCGGACCTGTATCGCGAAGGCGAATACGACTTGGCGG
>CAZKTR010000016.1:0-21069 GCA_964555525.1 uncultured Pirellulaceae bacterium | reverse complement strand
AAGAGGCCGAAGATCACTTGAATACCATCACCGATGGCTTGGATCGCCTTCGCGTTGATCACAATGACATGGAAGCCATCGGTGATATCCGCCGATCCGCTCATACACTCAAAGGCGCCGCTGGCGCCGTTGGTTCACCGGCTGTCAGCAATCTTGCCTATCGATTGGAGACCTTGCTGAACCTCCTGCTTGAACAGGAACGCGGTGCAACCGAAACTCAAGTCACCCTATGCTTGGACGCTGGCGACTTGCTTTCTGACATCCTTGTCATGGAAATGGATTTCGACGAATTGGCGCTGCAACTTCAAAAGATTTCGGTTGCATTCGATGAGCAAATTGAAATCGTTACCGCTGGAGAATCTATTGAATCTACGGATTCACCCGCAACTGAAAACGTTGAAGCAGTGGCGGTCGCCAGTCTGACCGACGACGATGACCTTGAAACAATTGAGCCAGTGGTCGTTGCTGAAGTGTCTGATAAAGAAGTTCAGGAAATCCGTGAACAACTAACCAATGGAATGACCCTGCCAGAAGAATTGGTAGAGATATTTTCGGAAGAAGCGGAAGATCACTTGCGAAGCATGTACGCTGGTTTGCAAAAGATGAACAACGACCGAACTGACGTTGAATCGCTCGGTCAAGTCCGTCGTTCCACTCACACACTCAAAGGAGCGGCTGCTGCGGTTGGTCTTGAGGTGATCACTCGCCTAACCCACCGTATGGAAGACCTGCTGGACCACCTAGCTGAGAGCCAAACCGACCCCACCGAATCTCAAGTCAACCTATTCTTGCGAACGACCGACCAAGTCCAAACGCTTCAGAGTGATAACATCGACGTCGAGGAATCCGTTAGCATCATTTCAGAGCTGTATGCCACTTATGGCGTCGAACTGGCAAATTCTCAAGATTCCCAAGCGAATCAAGCAGAAACAACGTCCGTCCAAACCACGGACGCTCCGGTTGTCCAGTCGACCGCATTAACGACGACTTCTGACATTGAAATCGAAAATCAAAGCCCTGCACCGGCCGAAAAAACACCTGCAGAAAAAACACCTGCCGACAAAGCCAAACCGAAAAAGGATCAACAGTACTTGCGAGTGCCGATTGATCGCTTAGACGGGTTGGTTGCTTTGATTGGCGAGATGATCGTGAACCGCTCAGCATTCAACCAACGCTTGGCGGACTTTGAAGATCGTATTGGGGACATGAATACCTCGCTACAGCGTTTCCGAAATGTTGCTCAAGAGGTTGAGACTCGATACAGCGTCGATGCTCTACAGTCGGGTCGACGCACTCACTTATTTGATCACAAGAATCAAAGACTTCGCTTTGATGGACTGGAAAGCCGAAAAGGTGAATTCGATGAACTCGAGTTTGACCGGTACACGGAATTCCACCTGACTGCTCGTACGCTTTCCGAAGCCACCAACGACGTAGCGGTGATCACCAGTGAATTGAAGAACCTACACGGCGACTTCCATACATTGCTGGGACGCCAGCAGCGTCATAATCGCGATGCTCAAGATACCCTGTTGCAGATTCGCATGGTTCCAGTATCCAGTATCGCTAACCGCCTTGAACGAACCGTCCGAACGGTCTCCAACAAAATCGGCAAGAAAGTTGATTTGAAAGTCGTCGGCGGAAACACCGAACTCGACAAAACAGTGCTAGAAGAAATCGTCGATCCGCTGTTGCACTTGGTTCGCAACGGTCTTGATCACGGTATCGAAACACCAGACGAACGATTGAAAGCTGGCAAGTCCGATCGAGCCCATTTGACATTGCAAGCGTTGAACCAAGGTACTCGTGTTACGCTACGTATCATCGACGACGGTCGCGGCATTGACTTAGACAAGATTCGCTTGAAAGCGGTTGAACGCGGCATGATCTCTGAAGGTCAGGTTTTGAGCAAGCAAGAGTTGCTAGAATTAATCTTCTTGCCGGGTTTCAGTACTGCCGACTCACTGACTGATGTTTCGGGGCGAGGCGTTGGCATGGACGTGGTTCGCGAAGCGGTCAAACGCTTGAAAGGAACCATTAATGTCGAAAGCGAAACTGGCCAAGGATCAACATTCACAATTCACCTTCCAACTACACTGGCTGCGACTCGTGCTTTGATAGTTGAATCCAACGGTCATCAGTTTGCGATTCCGATGCAAGCGATTCAACAGATTACCCGTCTGGAGCCAGACAACGTTTCCCACGTCGGCGAACAATCACTGATTCGTACTGCCGATGGTACTCTGCAACTGCGACATTTGTCAGTGCATATGGGCATGGCAGACGCGGACGACAATCACTTCGAAACAGCTCGCCCAATGTTGATCATTCGTGCGGGTGATGATGAGTCAGCCGTCACCGTTGATTCGATCGAAGGTGGTCAGGACATCGTGGTTAAAACACTTGGCGATCACCTGCGAACCGTACCCGGCTACATCGGAGCAACCGTCTCTGGTGATGGTACCGTGATTCCAATTTTGGATCCTGCCGACTTGTGTGGCCAAGAAACTGCATCTGTGATGTCTAGTAGTTTCCAACGTCTTGAATCAATGGCAGCCAACCGCCGTAGACTCGCGATGGTTATCGATGACTCGCTGTCAGTTCGTCGTGTTACGACCAACTTATTGCGTCTTCGCGGCTGGGACGTACTGGACGCGAAGGACGGCGTGGACGCGCTTGAACAATTGGCCAACGCGGAAACACCGCCGGACGTGTTCTTGTGCGACATGGAAATGCCGCGAATGGATGGTCTGGAATTTGTTCGACGAATTCGCAGTCAAAGCGAATTCGCATCGACTCCTGTTGTCATGGTGACATCTCGGGCAGCTGAAAAGCACCGTAAGATGGCGGCAGAAGCTGGAGCCGACGAACATGTGGTTAAGCCGTTCAACGACGATCGTTTGATGGACTTGATTACCCGCATGGTGGCCGAAAGCCGCGAATTAGTAGGAGCCTAATGATGGAAACTGCACTTTCACAAACGAAATCACAGCAGGTCGCGCACCTGTCAAAGGTCGGCAACGACAAAGAGGCAGTGCGGAAGATTGTTACCATTTCAACCAACGGTGCTGAATTTGGTGTCGATACAAAGCTAATTCGAAACGTTATCCAAGTCGCCGATGCTTCCCTGATCGATGATGGCCAAGCCATGATGTTGAGCAGTGAAAGGATTCCGGTTTTTCCACTCCGAGATCTAATCAATGACGAAATGGCAGCAACGGCCCTTGAGGCCGAAGCAGGCCAAACATTGCTGATCGTCAGAAGTGCGTCTAGTCAACAGTCACTGGCAATCCGAGTTGATTCGGTATCACGTCCAATCGTTGTTTTTGAAGATAGCTTCTACCAGCTTCCAAGTTGTGTCTACAGCGATCAAAAGAATGAATTCATTGAATCTTTGGCGCTGACAAAAACAGAAACTGGCAACGTCGAATTACGTCTGGTTATCAACCCTCTGAAGGCTTTCGGACTTGATGACCAGCAAAACGAAATCAATCAAGCGGTTGGACACCTTGAAGGCGTCGTTGTTGGAGACACCAGCCGCTCCAAAGGTCAAATCGTTGTATTTTCGCCAGCAGGAACCGGAGGCGAATTAACGTTTCAGTTCTGTTTGCCGCTGCCTTTTATGGCTGAGATTATTCAAACGAAAGAAAAATCCGTGCTACCGCTACCGATGGCTTTGCCAAAGGTTACAGGAATGGTGATGTGGCGTGGAATCCCGGTGCCGATCATCAATTTGGCTGACCAATTCCACGTCGATTGCGACGCTTCCGATCTATCCGACAGTCGCTTGATGATTTGTCATCTAGGCCAAGGTCAGCACGTTGGCTTCTACACACAAGCTCAAATCAGAACCATACGAACACCTAACTCAACCCAAACCGATGTCGATTGGTTATTTGGGATGCCAAAACTAGCGGCCGTCGAGTCGGCTGATGGCGTCTTGGTCGTGCCAGATTTGAAATCGATCTTAACCAACTAAGGTTTGATCGTTCAATGAAATTGCATGCTCGCCCACGATAGCACAAGCCAACCATAAAAAAAGAACCGCCTAGATTTAATCTAGGCGGTTCTTTTTGTTTTAGGAACTCAACTTAATCAAAGCGGTCGGCTTTAGAAAGTGAAGATCGCATCGATACCAAAGATCGCTTCATCGTAACCAGCAGCTGGTGACCAGTCATAGCGAATCTCTGGACGAACGACTGTGTTCGCTGTTGTGCGGATGTTTGCACCGAAAGTCGCCGCGTAGTAGCTCAAGCTACCAGAAGCTGGAAGCACAGCACCGTGAGGAGCGTATCCAGTCAAAACATCGCCTTTCCACCATTCAACACGAGCACCCAAGCCTAGGCAGTCGTTAATGTTGTATAGCAAGTATTGGTTCAAGCCAACGTTGTCTTCACCAGTCGATCCAACACGCAACAAGTCACTTTGAACAATCCAGCTCAGGTTGTCAGACAGTTGGTTGGTGT
This sequence comes from uncultured Pirellulaceae bacterium, assembly GCA_964555525.1. GTDB lineage: Bacteria > Planctomycetota > Planctomycetia > Pirellulales > Pirellulaceae > Mariniblastus. The sequence goes on along the minus strand of CAZKTR010000016.1, from coordinate 16,603 downwards.
ATACGAAACTGTGTGAGTAAGCGTCTGAGCCACGGGCACCGAGGTTACCAGCGGTCGAAAAGTAAGCCAAAGTGGAGTTTTCAGTAAGAGTCAAAGACACACCACCCAACCATGAACTTCCACCATTGAAAGAATCAAAGCCAGTATCCCAACCAGAAGTCCAACCACCGTAGAATTCGACGTTGTCACCGAAGTTACGTGAAGCCAAAACACCCGTGTGAGTAAACGGCTCCGTGTTGAAAAATGTGATGGCGTGACTGTAGAAGAAGTTATCTGGAGCGGTAACCACTTCGTAACCAATCAATGTGTAAAAGTGACCACCTTTAATGGTCCAATTTTCCAACGCCAATTCAGCATAAAGTTGTGGAATAGCCCAACCAAATGCTCCGTGATCGAAGCCGTTTTGGAAATCAAAGGCGCCCGGGTTGTTACCGAATGACTGTGTATCTTGTGCATCGATACCATACAACAAATCAGCACGGAAACCGAATGGGCTTTCTCCAGCCACAGCTTGCTTTTCAGCAAACAACCAAGCTTGATGCAGATTCCACTCATCTGGACGGCTGTTAAACAAGCCGTTGTCTTCACTGTGGTAACCACTTTGGATCCAACCACCGATGTTGACCTTCGGCTCACAATCGCCATGAAGGAATCCTGAAAGAGTCCAAGGATCCCCAAGGTCACAACCTCCCCCAAAGATGCTTCCTAGCCTCCCGCCACCTAGTTGGCAGCCTGAACCGCAACCAGCATCACAACCACAGGAAGTCGCTGCTGGTGCACATCCACCATCACATCCAGCATCTTGAAAAACAGGAGATGTTCCAACAACACTCGTTATTGGAGCTTGGGCCCAAGCAGCGACGCCAAAGCTCGCTACTCCCAATAAAGCTGCAAACGCAGTTCCGGCACGCATTTTTGATTCCTTTCAAACAACACGACGAATTGAAGCCAATAAACAATGACTGCAATCAGTTTTTACAATTTAAACAACGGGACCGAACTTAAATTTTGCAGGGTGTCCGCTTGTGGCTCTTCCTTGAGGCACAACAGAATAATCGGACCGATACCCACGACATGAAGATTCTGAATCAACTGATAAACACGCAAAATGTGCATTGAGTGGTAATTTCTAACGAATTTAATTGCTAGTCCTAGCTACAAATGAAATTATGTGATACCTGTCGCCCTTACAGGGGCCTTAAGCCAGCCGGCTTGATGATCATATCCAGAAAAACAACCGCTAGCAATACAACTAGACTGACCAAACCTACTGCAATAACTGCTCCACACGTGAAAATGAACGATTTATCGTTCGCATTCAATACGGTGAAAACACCGTTTTCGGTTTGATAGTGAGCCGATTTTTGAATTCTAGTAGTCTTGCAACATGGCATTTTGATGGGGAATCGAACGGGTCCTGTAGCTCGTTCGTGCCGTGTAAGCCAGCCTCTGATGGGCAATGCCAATACCAGTTCTCAGCCCGGGCTCATTTGCAGACCCATTCAAAAATTCACTAATTCATTCCAGAAATACTACTAGGCCAATCAGTGTCCGAGTCCGATCGTAACCCACCAGACCAGATTGTTGTGGTCGTGCACGGTATTGGCGATCCAGAGCCTGGTAGGACGTTGAGCCTGTTAAGTCGTTCGATCGCGGACCATGAACGACCTTACGTAGAATTACCTCAAACAACTTGGTTATTTGAAAAGTCAAACCGAACTGGACAAACAAGCGACAGCGCAGAAGTAAAAACCTTTCCGGTTTACCAAACAAATATTCGCTTCAAAAACAAAAACACTGAACTCTGCGAGGCATTCTGGGGTGATTTGTCCCGCGTCGGGCGTGGCTGGCTTGGAGTTTTACAAGGTATCTTTCAAATTGTATTTGGTCTTCGTTACGTCGCTTACGTTGCGGGAGATCAGTCCGGCAAGTCAGCTTATTGGCTGAAGCGTCTGGGTTTGATGAGTTCAGGAATTTTACAAGGCCCCGTGTTGGCGGTCACCGTTTTCTTAGGGCTAATGATCGCGGCGGTTTGCGGTAGCCATGTCGTATGGAAAGAATCTCACTCCTACGCCAATTGGCCTCAAATGTTGATTTTAGGATGCAGTACTTTTGCTTTTTTGGCCGCTCAAATTGGTACACGAGTGACTCGCAGTCGAGTGGTCGAACGATTTTGGTTTTGGCTGAACGCAACTTCCGGTTTTGTAACCGGTGTGATGTTAATACGTTGGTTTTGCTTGGACAGCATGTACCCTGAGATCGCTCATAGCTGCGAAGTGCACCCCGGAGTGATGTGGTACTGTCGCGTTTTGGTCGTGCTACTGGGATTTTTGTGGTTTGTTGAAATTCAAGTCATCACGGCAATGGCCTGCTGCTGCTTAGTCGCAAGTTACCATCGAAACAACCACCGCCCCGCATTGTTGATTGCTTTTTTGTTACCGGCACTGGCGGTCGGATTGTGGGGGCAAGTGATCCCGTTAACCTGGCTTGCGATCAAAGAAAGTACGGGAGCACTCGAAGATCTAACCCATTTTGCGCAGGTATTTGACGATGCGATTCCGTTCCTAGGAGTGCAAATGCTAATGGCAGTATTAGTTTTGCTGTCGTTGATCGCCGTGTTAATCCGCTATGCAGTGTGGCGTAGTCGCTCCCCTAAACAGGCATATTTAAAAGGGAACAAAGCACCGAGGTTGATCGTGCACCCGTGGATGCAGTCGATGCTGTTGTTTTGCACTGCCGCAGGAGTCGTATTGGTGAGTTCGATATGGCTCATGAATACCTTTGCCGACCAAGGGCAAGGCAGTCACCAACTCTCTGGTTTGGCTGATAGCTTGGCCATGGTCAATGGCTATGCGATATCAGTGATGGTCCCGTTGGCGGGTTTGTTTGTTTTCTTTTTGACTCATCTACGACCGGGGTTCGACATGATCTTGGACGTCGTGAACCATTTTTACTTTCGTGCTACTAACGTTAGCGACGTCTTGGATGACGATGATGAATTCGACATCGCCGAAACAACCTTTGAAAATGGCAAGCTATTCTTTTCTCGACGAGAAGCGTTGCACGATCGCTTGCGTCGGATACTTGCTCACTATCGAAACAAATACAATCACCAACCAGAACTTGTGGTGATCAGCCACAGTCAAGGCACCATGGCTGCGATCGAAACACTCAACGACAAAGACCTCGACTGGCTCAATAACAGCTTTCGCACCGTCACACTGGTAACGCTGGGGTCCCCCTTTAGCCATTTGTACCAGCATTACTTCGCCCATCTCTATCCGGCACTCGACGAGCCGTTTTGGGTCTATTTGAATCAGCGTGTCGATCGCTGGGTAAATATTTTCCGGGTTGATGATTACGTCGGCAACGAAATCAACTTCCCTGCCCCGATTCGAATTGAGCCGCAGCCTTATAGGGCCGAGACTCAAGCCTTTTCAAACCAAACCGAATATCAAAACATCCCCGTCGGACCGCGGGGACATATAAATTACTGGGCTGATCGTGAAGTCTTGCAGCACCTTCGGCGTGAACTGTTTGACCAGGATCAGGCCGATACACGACGAGCAGCTTAGCTGGCTACGTTCTTACCGCCTCATTTCGCTTCACTTAGAATTGCGTAAAAAAAGCCGGCAGTTAAAACTGCCGGCTTTATTTAAGTTTGCTATCGATTTAGTTCGAAACTAGCGTCGATTTCGACCGCCACCGTTTCGGTTGTTTCCACCGCGATTACGTCCGCCGTTGTTGTTGTTTCGACCACCGCTGTTTCGACCGCCACGCCCACGATTAGAATTACTTTCATGGTTTTTGATGTTCGATGCGATCATGCTTTCGATCGTCTCGTCCCATGTCGGTACCTCCGCGTATTGAGGCCGCTTTTCATTACGAGAACTGTCTCGGTCGCGGTTACCACGTGAACCTCGGCGGCGTCGGCCAGGCGATTCTGAATCCCGATCGCCTCGGCTCGAATCACTGCGACTCACTGGCTCTTTTTCGCCAGCGTCACGATCGCCATCATTCCGGTTGCGACCACGCGAACGACGAGGGCGGCGTGATTTTTTTGAGGGCGTTTCTTTGTCGAAATCATCGTCGTCACCGTCGGTGAATGACAACACTTCTAAATCTTCATCGATGAAATCGTCATCAATCTGTTTCGATTCCTGAGCTTGTCGCTGAGGTCGTTTGCGACCGCGACCACGCGAACCCCGACTACGTTCGTTACGATCTGAGGTATCTGGCTTCTCGTCTTGCCAATCATCCGAACCAGAGTCACGCCTTGAACGAGCGACGGTTTCTTTGCTGTTTGTTTCGCGATCTTTACGATCGTTGTCTTGACCACGGCCTCGACCGCGATTTCGGCCACGACCACTTCGAGGTCTCGATTCGCTATTGTCATCGCTGTCTTTACGAGAGCGAGGAGAACGTTCGCGGGTTTCTGTTTCTTGTTCGTCGTTGCGTACTGGGCGGCGACGGCGACGAGGGCGATCCGTAGACGAATCTTCTTTTTTATCGCGACGTGCTGACGGGGTAAGCTCTTCGACTTCGAACTCAATAAAGTTCTCGTCGTCACTCGGTTCATCGTCTACCGCTGCTTCCGCGCGAGGCTTGCTTGACCGATCTTCTTGATTGCGTTTTGGCCTGCGTCCGCGACCAGGTCGTGAGCGATCGGACTCGTTGGCCGGTGCAACTGGTTCTTCGCCTGCTACCGGTTCTTCCGGTTCGTCACCCCACCCTGCCAGGTCAAGTCCATCGTCAGTAGTATTGAACAACGCATCGACAGTTGCCTGAGGCGTTTCGCGAATCGTGTCAGCCGAAGAAATATTTTTTGGCTTTGCTTTGGATTCGACGACGGGTTGTTCAACTTTGGCCTGAGCCGTGTCGTCGACCGTTGCTTCGGCGGGCTTGGATTTTTTTCCGCCAATACCCAGCACGCCAGCGATGAAGTCCCAAGTTCCACCTTCCGAATCGTCGGTCGCTTTGCTTTGTTCAGCGGCAGCAACTTCCTGTTTGGCAGGTTTTGAAGCGGCCGGTTTTGAATCTGCTTTGGCCGTTGACTTGGTTTTCGTTGCAACCTTAGGCGGAGCTGCCGATTTAACTTTCGGAGCTTGCTTACGAGGCGGCAAGGTTTCGGTAGAGTCTTCGAATAATCCTGCTCCGAAACCCGCAAAAATATCGGCGTCGGCATTGCCAGTCGCATCGGCGACCGGTTCGGCGTCGGCGGAAATTTCGCCTTGGCCTGGCGCTTGCTCAGTCGTTTTTTCTTCGTTCGCCTCAGACTCGGCGTCTGCATTGCGTTTGGGTGAGACTTCTGGCAAGTCGAGATCGTCATCTAAGGGTTCAAATTTTTTGGAACCTTTGCCAAAGTAGTCAAATAGTTCGTCTGTCACGTATATTTTCCTTTGCCGCGCCTATGAGGCTGCGAGGTGTATGTTGGGCGGGGCCGACGGTCGGCTACTTTTCTTTTCCACTACTGTGCCCTAATTTTCGCAACAGTATAGCGAACCGACTGCCTTTGAGGATACCCACTAACCCGGATTTTATCGGGCTTTCGCAGGGCTTAAGCAGGTTTAACGACTAGTTGGGCTCTATTGCACCTTTTTCAAGATCGCCACGCCCAAAGGCGGCAAAGTCACCTCAATCGAATGCTCGCGTTGCTGAGCCTCGATTTCTTCTGAATCGATGCCAATTCCGTTGCCTCGGTTCGAGCCACCGTAGTAAGTCGAATCGCTGTTGAAGATCTCTTGATAATGCCCCGCAACTGGCACGCCAACTCGGTAGTTTTCATGAACCGTTGGGGTAAAGTTGCAGCAAACCACAACGAACTCGTTTCGGTCCTTGCCAAAACGAAGGTAAGCCAACACGCTATTGTCGCGGTTGATGGAATCAATCCACTCAAAGCCTTGCCCATCAAAATCGATTTGATGTAGCGCAGGCTCCCGACGGCATAGCCCGTTCAGGTCGGCTACCATCTTTTGCACGCCTTGATGCGTTTCGTGCTCGAGCAGGTTCCAGTCGAGTTGATTGTTGAAGTTCCACTCTGTCCATTGAGCAATTTCACAGCCCATGAACATTAGGTTCTTGCCGGGATGCGTCCACATGTAGGCATACAACAACCGCAGATTGGCAAACTTTTGCCACAGGTCCCCTGGCATTTGATCAAGCAAAGCCCCTTTGCCGTGCACCACTTCGTCGTGAGAAAACGGCAGCATAAAGTTTTCACTGAATGCATAGATCAAACTAAATGTCAGCTCATCATGATGGTACTTGCGGTGGATAGGGTCCTTGCGAAAGTATTGAAGCGTATCGTTCATCCAGCCCATATTCCACTTCATGGAAAACCCGAGCCCGCCTTCGTAGGTTGGGCGGGAAACGCCGCCCCATGAGGTTGATTCTTCGGCGATCGTTAACACGCCATCGTAATTCAAATGAACTCGCTCATTCATCGTTTTCAACAAATCAATCGCGCCTAGGTTTTCACGACCACCGTATTTGTTTGGGATCCACTCACCTTCCTCACGGCTGTAATCCAAATACAACATCGAAGCAACCGCATCAACGCGGAGCCCGTCAATGTGGTATTTGTCCAACCAAAACATCGCGTTTGAAATTAGGAAGTTTTTAACTTCGTTGCGTTCATAATTGAAGATCAACGTTCTCCAATCTGGATGCTCGCCTTGTCGCGGGTCTGCGTGCTCGTACAAAGCCGAGCCATCGAACTTAGCCAAGCCAAATTCGTCTTTAGGGAAGTGAGCAGGCACCCAATCAATGATCACACCGATATCATTTTGGTGGCAGTGATCAACAAAATACATGAAGTCCTCAGGCGACCCATAGCGACTAGTCGCCGCAAAGTAACCAACGGTTTGATAGCCCCAACTTCCAGTGAAAGGGTGCTCTGATACCGGCATCAGTTCGATATGGGTAAACTCCATTTGCTGGCAATACTGCACCAACTGATGAGCGATGTCGCGGTAATTCATCCAACCGTTGGGGTTGTCGTGATTTTGTCGCCAACTTCCCAGATGCAATTCGTAAACATTAATCGGTTGATCCAACCCGTTGTTAACAGAACGCTTGTTCATCCAATCGCCATCGGACCAATTGTAGCTGTCTAGACACGTGACAATCGATGCCGTCCGTGGCGGCAGCTCACTGGCAGTGCCGTAAGGGTCGGCTTTGTCGATTTGTTTGCCTAGCGGATCGGTCACACAGTACTTGTAAATTTCACCCGCCTTAAGCTCTGGAACAAACAATTCCCAAATGCCACTGGGGATTTGTTTTTGCATCAAGTGCTCAGTGTTGTTCCAGTAGTTGAACCCGCCAACCACACTAACTTGTTTCGCGTTAGGAGCCCAAACGGCGAAATTGACCCCTGTTACTCCGTCAACCGTGCGCAAGTGCGCTCCGAGTTTTTCATAAACACGCTCATGACTGCCTTCGTTAAAAAGGTGCAAATCAAGATCCGTCAAAAACGACGGAATAGGTTTTCTTTGTTGGGCGGTCATCGTTGCAGAGCCTTGAGTGTGCCTGATTGTCTTAATTGAGTCGACGAAAGTACTGGGTTCCAAGTGGGCCATTGTAAAACAACTTTTATTTATAGAGTGAATAAATTAGGGTGATCAAAATAATCATTTTGCCTCGGAAATAACTAAATTAACTTGTTGAGAGCAAAGACAAGAAAATACTGGCAACCCTTGGCGTCTCGCCCAAGCTCCGCCGGCTGCTTTCGTTTGACAAACCAGCATCAACTCATATGACCGGGAAAAAGCGAAGAGGAGTGCTTGGTCAACATCAAAATTAAGTAAACCAAGCAACTGGAGGTGGGAGTGCTCAACTGACCGCGTAACCGTAGGCTCGTCCTTCTCCAAGCGGCTTGATGCGTTCGGCCAGCATCACTGTGGCCGCGTTCATCATGGCCCGTGAGGGATTGAACGAGTTACGGCGAACTTCGTCATCGATACGAATTCGGTTTGGGCGGTAGTCGCGAGTTTGTTGTGGTACCGTGTTGGCAAACGGCGTTTTTGAGTCTGACGCTGGCGCGGTTTGAACGGAAGTATGTGGAGCATCAAATTGCCAAGTACGACAGCTTACTTGGTGGATCTTCATCGCAGTGTCAATACGCTTCCAATACGACGCGTGACGCAATGGCTTTAGTTCGCCGTCCACTTCGACTTGCCAATCTTGGCTGCTCCATACTTTCAAGCCTGATCGAATACCACGGCCGACGTAAGTGCTGGGGGTGACCAGTGTCACGCGTGCGGGCTGGCCGAGAGCCTCAAGGCCTCGGATGACTGCAAGTAACTGTAACCGCTCCCCTTTGATATTGGGCTCAACATCAGATTCTACGATCCGGTCATCCGAGCCAATTCGCTCAAGCACGAATTTCCAATGACCACCTGATGGGTGCCGATTGGCTTGAGTAAATAACAGAAAGTGGGGAGCGGTAGTTTCCATGGTGACAACGCCTGTGATATCAGTTCCGGTTTCCGTGCGTAACAGGGTGCTTCATTTGCACGCACGTAAATAAAGGTAAAGACCTTCCGTTGTCATCGGTGCCATCCGCTGGCGTGCCAATCCCTGCTCGCTGGCCGGCGAGACTGAATTGGCGGTTGTCAATTGTTTCCGAGAGCTAACAGGTTTTAGGCGAGACCGCTCCAGCAGTCTCAACCAACCAAACTCTATTTCGTTCGCTTGACTGCTTGCATATCGGCAAGGTCACCTAAAAGAGAAAAGTCTTTCTCAAAGAAAAGTTCTTTTTGATCGACAAAGTCACGCGCTTTGGCCGACCTTCCATTACAGCCGTTACAACACGTGCGTAGCGGAGCTAGGTACCGCTCGCAGCAGCGCCGACCAGAAGCAAGATCGATCTGTTTCCCTGCAAGATCTACTAAAATCGGCTCGACTGAATGGCCGCCTAATTCGATCGAAAGACAAACATCACCCAATCCGCCGCTTGAACGCACTTTGCTATTTGCAAGAACCACCAAACCCTAGGTAGAATACAAAACTAATAATTATTAACTCCGGGCCAACACTGAGCCCAACAGAAATTACGAGTCGACAAATGTCTAATTACCCCAAGATTTCAAAGCTTAAAACCGCCGAACTGTTTCTCGACCACTTAAAGTCGATCGATTGCGAGATACCATTTACCGAGACGGTCGATCCAACGGGCGTTTTAGCTTCGGCGATCAAGACCAAAGACGGGTCGATTGGAAACCGGTTTACCATTTTGCCAATGGAGGGTTGGGACGGAACCACCGATGGGCGACCCACCGAACTGACGACTCGTCGCTGGAAAAACTTCGGCATCAGCGGAGCCAAATTAATCTGGGGTGGCGAAGCGGTAGCAGTGCGGCCAGACGGCAGAGCCAACCCGAATCAATTAATGATGAATGAGTCGACGCTTGGAGACATCGCCGGCTTACGCACCACTTTAATGGATGCCCATCAAGAACGATTTGGAAACACCGATGACCTTTCGGTTGGCCTGCAACTAACTCACTCTGGACGGTTTGCTCGGCCCAACGACAAAGCCACCATCGAGCCAAGAACCGCTTACGCTCATCCGGTTCTGGACAAAAAGTTCAACGTTGCCGAAGGCGCGGTGCTGTCCGACGATGAATTAAAACAATTGATTGATGACTTCATTGCCGCTGCAGTGTTGGCCGAAAAGGCTGGTTTTGCTTGGGTCGATGTCAAACATTGCCATGGCTACTTGGGGCACGAACTGTTGTCGGGGTTTGACCGAACAGGCGACTTCGGTGGTAGCTTCGAAAATCGAACTCGGTTCTTGAAAGACATCGTCGCTGGCATCCGCAGTAAAACGAACCTTGAGATCGGTGTACGGCTGAGCATTTTTGATTTTTCTCCTTTTGGTCCGGGCGAAGATAAACTGGGCTACGCTCTTTCAGAAACTAGCGAGTACAGCTGTGCCTTTGGCGGTGACGGGACCAGCGAAGGCATGGACTTGGCTGAGCCGATTCAGTTTTTGGAGCTGATGAAATCGCTGGGCATCGAAATGTTGTGCTCGACCGCAGGCAGCCCTTACTACAACCCGCACATCCAACGTCCAGCAATTTTTCCGCCTTCGGACGGATACATGCCGCCTGAGGATCCGCTGGTAGGAGTCGCTCGTCAGATCGCAGCGACCGGCAAATTAAAGCAAGCGGTCCCCGATATCGTCGTGATCGGGTCGGGATATAGCTACTTGCAAGAGTGGCTTCCCAACGTCGGGCAAGCGGCTGTCGAAGCGGGGTTAGTCGATTCAATCGGCCTTGGCCGGATGGTGCTTTCGTATCCCGATTTGCCAGCAGATGTTTTTGCAGGCCAAGTGCTAACGAGAAAGAAGATCTGTCGCACGTTTAGTGACTGCACGACCGCGCCACGAAATGGAATCATTTCTGGCTGCTATCCTTTAGACGCCTTCTATAAGAAAAGCCCAGAGTTCGAGCAACTCAAGGCGATTAAAAAGGGGTAGGGCAGGGTGGTCGAAAGGTCGATTCGTGAGTACAAGCTCGACGCGCAAGCGAGTGCATCCGTCGATTCGTTGCAAGCACTTACTTGCGTTTTGGGCTACCAACGTGTGTGGCAGAGCCAACGGTTCAGCGCGTTGCAAGGCAGATCCTTGCAACGAGGTGGCGATAAAGAGACGCGAGTGGGAGTCGAACCCACTTATTCCGGGTTGCAGCCGGACGCCTAGCCATCTGGCTCTCGCGCCTTTCTGATTTTCTGGCTCCTAGATAAAAGGAGCGAAAAAGTAACCGGGGCGGGAATCGAACCCGCGACCACGTGGTTCAAAGCCACGTATCTCAACCAACTGAGACCTCCCGGTAATAATTTTGCAGGTCGAATCAAAAATCGGCCCGCCGTCTAAACGAAAAAAGGCTCGGTGTCTTTGCATGACACCGAGCCTCTTCATTCGAGAACTTGAACGCAAAATCCTTGCGTCGATCACATGCAATCACGGGCCAATGCCAAACAAGCCTGGCATGGCTGAAGTTGATTCGGTTGCATGTGGTTAAAGTTAATCATCGTTATTTGTGTTTAAATGGTTTCGCCAAAGCCCTTTGTGATCAAATGACCGTTGGTGAGCGTTAGCGGTTAACAGGTAGAGATTTTGCCACAAGGAAGGTTCACTAAAAAAAAATAGAACGGTACCTCGGTTTGGGCTTTCTTTGTTGGCAATACCGCTAAAACCCCAAACTACAACGATCCCAAAAATTCCGTCATCTCGCCCGCCGCGTGCAAGTCGCCTTGCGATTGAGCCTGCTGAATGCCTTCGGTCAAAACCTGTTTGGCCTCATCGATTCGATCGAGCCTCGCAAATTGCTGCCCAGCCATAAAGAACGAAGGCACGTAAGGCGGATCGTCTTGCATCAGCCCGCGATGTAGATCCAAACATTGCTCGGCAGTTTCGTCGTCGTTGGCCAACTCCATGGCCAACGCGTAACGCAAGAAAGTATCGCTGGGATTATCCGCCAGCATCGATTCAATTTGTTCTCGTCGTGACATCTAAAACTAAACCCCTGTTTGCAAGATTAAAAAGCTCGCCTGAGCAAGCCCCATAGTCTAACAAATCAGGGGGACTCGTCCACCAATGCGACTTAATCCGCAATCAGCAACTTTGTGAATGGTCGTGTCGGCGATCAAATTACTCTTCTTCAACAACGAGGTACTTCTTTTGCGACTTATCCCACCTGACATCTGCACCGAGTTTCTTGATCTCTTCAATATGAGAACCAATCCAGCCACCGGTTTCACCTGACGGTTTTTGGTTGGGAAATGATTCTGGTTCGTTGTACAGAATCAATTCGTCTCGGTGCCATTCATTGAGTTGTTCAACCAAGCCAGCGACATCATTCGGCTGCTCAACCACGGCAACGTTCTCCTCCAGTTCAAAACCACTTCCCACGGGATCGCGCTGCCCACAATTGGACTCGCGTGCTCGCTGGAACGCGGGCAATAACATCCCCACAGCAATGACGATCAGAACAATCAACCCCGCAATAAATTTGGCCATCGATTCCCTTAAAACAATTTTTTGATACGAACGAACAACTTTAGGGTTCGGACATGATAAAGGTTCACTCGGAATAGGCTGCAATTAACGTGAGCGGCAGCGCGTCCATAATAAAGTGTGCGATAAAAATTGGCCAGAATCGATTTGTTTTTGCAAAGTAAGTTCCAAACACAAGCCCGGCCATGATAGCCGAAAGAATGCCATACCTTCCTTGATAGCTGTGATATGCCGCAAACAGTACGGATGTGAGAATCACAGCAGCTGCTTTGGAACCGATAATCTCTGAAAGCCGCGTCAGCAGATACGATCGAATAGCCAACTCTTCGGCAAACCCATTGGCGGCACTGGCGACGAATATCAACACGATTGATCCAAGTGATATCGAAGCATCGGCTGTCATGGCGGGAATACCATCGTAGTCACCACTAAAGTCAACGCCACAGTTATATAGGATGATAGCCGAACCATAGTAAGTGCAGTAGCAAAGCACCACCAAGCCCACTGCGATCAATATGTCCATCAATTTTCGAAAACCAACAAACCCATAATCTGACCAAGAAACATTTCGCAGCTTCATGATCAAAAGAATCGGCACAGACACCTGCAAGCTGCGAACAGTCAACAGTACTAACATCTGTACAAAGGGGTACGTGTTCGACGGGGTATTACTGACCGCTAGACAGGACTTAACTAAATCCGGCAATACTGCCAAACAAAAGATCGCGACGACGTCGATCCACTTGAGAAAGTTACGAGGTGCAGAGATAACGACCCTCCAAACCACACAAACCCACCAGCAGTTCCTTACAATGACTACTCAACGGTTTCACCAAATTGACAAGCAGCCTGCTCAACCTTCGACCGACATTCGCCCGCACTTAACTCGGTCACGGTCACCAAAGCCCGACAACAATCTTCAGCGGTTGCTCCTTGCCCGAGCAAAACCTTGATTGCTAGTTCATGCGAACTGCCCGAGCTTACCATGTTTGACAACTGACCTGCAAAATCAATATCCCCAGACGGTTGTTTGTCGAACCAGTAATGTTGGTGATGCCCTTTGGCAAGGTACTCTTCGGCCAACTTCGCTGCTTCATCTTTCGACAACCCCTTTTGAACGAGGAACTCATTGGCATTGAAGTCCAGTCGGTAGACGGCCCAGTCATTCATGTTAACCGCTCTTTTGATGCAATTTCAATTCTTCAATTTCGTCGTCAGTAAACCCACACTCTTGCAGTCCAGCATGAATCCGTTTGTCGACTCGCCGTCCTACCAGGACCGTGCCGATCCAAATCAACCCCGCGCCACCGATAGCAATTGCAAACAGCACTGACGGCGTAATCCCGAAGTCTGACCAACCAAATGACTTGTGGCCAACATAGGCAATCACAGCGATCCAACCAGCGAATACTACGTTGTCTGCAATCAACGCCTTTAGCCAAAACATGTCTCGCTCACTCGCTTCATTTGCATCGTTCATAAATCACCTTTTTGAAAAACAGGTGTCTTAATCGTCAGCTTCACCTTGTTGATTATCGTCTCTGGCATCATACATCGCAAGTAACAATCGTTCGGTGCGATAACCACCAATGCTGGCCTTTACAACGTAAGCTAACCACTCGTAAACATTCATTCCAAATTGCATGCCGAAAATGAACGCTATCAACATCCACATGCGAGAAACGTTTTCACCACAAAGCACGAAGCCGTCTGGCCCTGGTGTCGTGAAAAATGAAAACGTCCAGTTCAAAAACGCAACCAAAACAATCAGCAATATAACTGATCCGACAAGCACCCACGATTTCCAAGCATCCCAGAATCGCACCGTTTTTCGAATTTGTTCAACGTACTGTTGCTTGGACTTTTGCCGCATCAATCGCCGAAATACCACGCTCTCCCTTTCCAATGCTATCAAGTTGTTATTTGCATTTTTATTCGCTTAGGAAGCATCGCTATTGGCAGGAATATTGAACAAGCCGAGCGAAATGTCAGTCCTGAAAATCAGCTAGAGACGAAGGAAAAGCGCAAGCAACCGAGAGGGACTGATCTGCCGCGCCAACAAAGATATCGTAAACTTTCGCTGCTACGAAACGCAGACTTTCTTGTTGTTATTGATGATATCACCGGAATAAGCATTAAACTTTGTTGAAAACAAGCCCGACGATATTAAGATTGTGTTAATAAAATGCGGGCACTGAGGTTAAGTTATCAGTGACGCGATTTTGGCTGGCTAAACCAAAATTTTGGGTTCGTCGCGGCATATTGGTTTTGAAAACGAAGGCCGTGACGAATCGCCAACCATGCCTGCCAAATCACAGCAGTTCTTAATTGATAGGCTTTAGATGAAAAAATGAACAGTTGATCGCTCTGGCTGAATCAGCTGTTTGAGTTCAAACATGTTTAACATACCCGCTCGAGAATCCGCCGTCGTCTGGAGGTTGTTTGGCTTTTCGCTAACAATCGCGATGTCGTATTTCGTCGCTCGGGCGGTGGGAGACAGTTTGTTTCTGTCGCGAATTGGCAACGACCAATTGGCGCTTACCTTTGTGATCGCCGGTTGCTGCACGGCCGTCATTGCCGCCGGCTGGTACTTTGCCACTCGGCGAATTAGCGTTTCAAAATCGATTCAGATTTCTGGCATCGCGTTCGCACTTCTGAGCCTCACTGCTTGGGCACTATTGCCCAGCTTCCATCATTCGTACGCTTTGCTGGCAGCGATCTATTTGTTCGCCGAGGTCAAAGGCTGCATCAACACGATCAACGTCGTATCGGCTCTCAACACAAAGCTTGGCCGTGACGCCAGCAAACCCGCCTGGGCAGCCATCGGCCTGGCCGCGCCGATTGCAGCGGTGATCGCCGGCTGTGTGTTTACGCTGGAGCATAACTTGTTGGGCTTGCGGTACTGGCTGCTATTCGGTGCCGTGCTGGATGTTGCTTCGTGCCTGATCGGACTTGCGATGGCAAAAACACCGCCAGTAGGAAAGACCGTCTCACAAGATGGAAAGCCTTCGTCCGTCAGTGCCATGTTGCAACCTCAGGAGGATTCTGGAGCCTATAAGTTCGTGCGAAAAGTGTATGTGTCGTCGAGTCGCTTTCGGTTTTGGATTGGCGTGTTGATCGTCGCTCAGGTGATCGCGTTGACAATCGTAGCGTTTGAATGGAAATCGAGCGTCAACTTGTTTTTCGATGGCGACGAAGTGCGGATGCTGCGGTTCTTTGGAATTTACTACGGCGTGGTTGGAGGAGCGACCATCGCAATGCAACTGCTGTTAACCGGTCGCCTACTGGAACGACGTAACGTGTCGTTACCAATTTTATTGATGCCCGTCCTGTTAGTCGGTGTGGCGTTTTCATTTGTGGTAGGAGCGGGGCTGTTGGTCGTTTTCGCAGCGGCCACTTTTGGGAAATCTTTGGAAGCGTGGCGACGAAGCGTTCACGATACGACGATCAATGCGCTATATACCAAAATCGAACGAGGAAAACGCCGCGGGACGATTTCACTTAACAACGGCGTGATCAAGCCACTGTCTGAGGTGTTGGCGTCGAGCGTGATTTTGTTTGGAGCGGCGACAGTTTATCGCCCGTTGTTTTTTGTGGTCTTGGCTATTTGGATTTTGGCGGCGTCGCAATTGGTGCGTTTAGCCGGATCGACTCGAAGAAAGTCAAAATCTGCGAACGCGCCGCAAAGAAATGCGGTGGGAATTACTGACAGCGTGATGTTGCCCGAGTAGTATCGTTGTTTTTTCAGTCAGCCTTTACAACTTGAGGAAAGCTGGCTGAAATACAAGCTCGCAGTGCAAGCAAGTGCATCCGACAGCGTAATTGAAAGATGCACTTGCTTGCGCATCGAGCTTGTATTTGATTTTGCCAAAAATTCAATGCCTAAAGTAACCCGTCACTCCCGATGATCTTATTGCTCGGGAGGATTTAACGAATCGAGTTTTCGCTTCAGCGTCGTACGGTGAATCCCTAGCTGCCTTGCCGCCGCAGCATATTGATTGCCCGAGAGCTCGAATGCCAATGGTAAAACCGCAGGATCGACGGCGTTTGAGATCAAGCGATCGTACAAGCCTATTCGGTTTTCGTTCCAGTTTTGCTTGAGCCACGCGGTTAAAGCGGCTTGCAAAGCTGCATCCACGTCGTCGGAATTCGTATTATCTGAGCTTGGTGCTTTTTCTTCCAAGTACTCCGGCAGCAACACACCTTTACGCGCCACCGCGATCGCTCGCATCACAACATGCTCGAGCTGTCGAACGTTCCCTGGCCAATAGCGGTTTTGCAACACGACCATGAAGTCATCAGAAATTCTCATCGGAGATTTTGATTCTCTGGCTACGAAATGGTGCACCAATTCAACGATGTCCTCGGGGCGTTCTCGTAGTGGCGGCAGTTGAATCTCAAAGGCCCGCAGACGATAAAACAAATCGTGTCGAAAGGCTCCTGCATTCACGCAGCCAAGTAGATTCTGGTGCGTTGCGGTGATTAACCGAAAGTCGGTTTTCAAAGCCTGATTGGAGCCAACAGGAAAGACTTCCATTTGGTCCAGAACTCTTAACAGCTTCACTTGAATCTCAAGTGGGATAT
>CAZKTR010000015.1:0-21991 GCA_964555525.1 uncultured Pirellulaceae bacterium | reverse complement strand
TCGGCCAGCATGTCTCCATCTTCAAAGTCGTTGCTGAAAACAATAACGCCAATGGCTGAAAACTGGGCTATGAACTGATCGGCAACGTGAGACTGACCGCATTCTTGGCCTAGAGGACAATTACGCGGGTGGAGGCCATCTCCGTTTCCAAATTCGTCATCGATGATAAGGTCGTTATTCAGGTCCAAAATACTCCTAATATCAAACACGCTAATATTTGGATTACTTGTAGCTAAAGAGATGATCCATGCGTCGATTTCGTCGGCAGTGGCCTGACGAGCAGCAGTCCAAGTGGAAACGCCGCGAAAAGGAGGGATGGTTGTTAGGACAATATGTTCACCATTGGTTTGACTAATGATGCTATCGATAGAAGCTTGTATCTGAGCGAAGCTTCGATTGGCCACTACATCATTCACTCCAGCGGCGATGACTACCGCATCATATGTATCAGGAGTGTATTGATCTGAAAAAAGCGCATCGATTTGCTCTAGTCGTCGACCACTTTGAGAGAAAAAAGTCATGTCAAATTCAGGGGCAGCATTTACCTTCCCGGCCCAATCTAAATCTCCATCATTGGTAAAGGAATCACCCACTAACATGAAGTTTGTATCGATCGCAAAAGTGGCATTTGTTGCCACTTGTGAACGACAAGGGGTTGCCACAAGTAAAACGAAAACGACAGCCAGAATCTTTCTAAAGCGCGACATTGAATATTCCAGGCGTGAAACAGAGTTAAACAAAATAGGCCGACACTGACCTAAGATCATCCGTTTAAGACAGAAGTACGCGCAAATACTGCCGAGGGCATCCCAATTGCTCAAGTAACATATTCCCATCTAAAATGAGCAGATCTGGGAAGAGAATCCCAACCAAGCATCCGCAGCATTTGCACGACAATGTAGGTCGTATAGAGTGTCGTTCAAGTAAGAAACACTATTTTGGCGGCAAATTTAGTAACCTCGCGAGAATTTGCACCATAGCTCGTATTTACCGAAGCCGAACGTTCTTCTTTATACCGGTATCTCAGTCAAAGTCGGCCGTAGTGCTTTGTGTAACGATTTTTTGGACACTGGGTCCCATGAGGTCAAATTTCACCTCACTCAATCGTTCGCTTGAAATAAATTTCGATCAGGGCCTTGGTTGAATTGAGCAACTAAGTAGTTTGCCATTTTCTTAGCGCAGGATGCAACCAGATGGAGTCCATCGGTAGTGTCGTAACCATCGCTAGGGGGCGCAGGAATATAGTGATATTTACTTTCTGGGAAATTCTTTTTGAACTCGTTATTCAAAACAGTAAACAATTCACTACTATAAATTTCAGAGTGCATAGGCATCTCAAAGAAAACGACACGAACATTTTTACTCTCCAACTCAGCAACTAGTTGGCGCAACTTACTAAAACTCGCCTTAAGTTTGTTTTCGTTCGGCAGTTTGCAAAAGGATTCTTTAAGTACGTCTATTCTTTTTTTCAGCGTTGCTTCATCTATTTTTACGTTGTTGTCGGTGGCATCGTTTTCGCTCACAAATTGATGAGCCTTATTAACCAGAAACGGGAAAAACCGAAACTTGTCTCTCGTAATCACAACATGCTTTTTCATGTCATAAATGGGTCGGCTGAAGATATCATCGACAAAGGGACTATTAGTCGAACGCACGATCGTATTCATCTCAACGAAAACGACTTCTGGCAAATCAGGTGACCTGTTTACAAGCTCTAGGCCCAAGAAACTACTATGACCGCCAAGAGCCAAATTATAGTAGCCGGGCGGCAAAAACTCTTGACGAAGCCTGTAGGACATGGAGGAACCGGTGATCACATATTTTGCTTTGGCGGAATCCCGAAACACGTATTCTTGGCATTTGACCAAATTTCCTTGCCCTTGATTCAGAGGACGGATTTCCGAATCCAAATTGAGGTAGGCGATCATCGAATAGGCCAAGCAAAGCAAAAATGCTGTAATAATTGATTTACTAATCATTTTGTAGCGCCTAGGTTGATTCCTGAAAGCAACATTCTGTTGGAGGATGTTAGAATTGAAAGTAGATAAATTCTTTTGCCGAGCCACTGTTGGTAATGATTAAAAACATCATTATTCCGTAGGCCAGAAACTCGAAATTTTGAAATCTTAAATCTTGTTTTCTGTGTTTGAACAGGTAGTAAAAGTGGTATGCGATTACTGGAGTACAGTAGATTGCAATCATTCCAATGTCTCTAAAATCTCTAACGTATAGAGGAATAGAGATGTTTGTAGCAAGTGCTTTAATGAAACAAATCACCTCGGAGAATTCAGGTAATTTAAACAGTAGCCAGCCTAGAGTGACTACTGAGAAAACGAATATTCCATTAAGTATCTGACTGAGAAAACCTCTTCCCATCGGTACATGCCGTCGAACCAAACGTTCGATAGCTAGTGCCAATCCGTGGTAGATTCCCCAAACGGCATAGCTCCATGCTGCGCCATGCCATAATCCACCTAAGACCATGGTTATAAACAGGTTAAGGTAAGTTCGAAACTTTCCTTTTCTGTTTCCACCTAGTGGAATATATAAATATTCTTTTAGGAATGAAGACAACGAGATGTGCCAACGATTCCAAAATTCGGAGAAACTTGTCGAGATATACGGAAACATAAAGTTGTCTCTTAGCTGATAACCAAACAGACCAGCGATTCCAATTGCGATCAGTGAGTATCCAGCGAAATCAGCAAAAATTTGCATCGAGTAACCGAACAACATCGACAACAAATTGATTGTCGAACGGGTTTCAAAATACGGATAAGTAATGAGTGTAAAATCTTTTAGATTGTCGGCGATTACCATTTTCAGAAAGTAGCCAGTAACAATACTTTTGAAGCAAGTCTCCCATTTGATTCCATTCAAATATTTTGCTTGAATCTGCGGAATAAAATCTTTTGACTTAACAATGGGCCCAGCCACTAGCTGAGGAAAAAACGAGATAAATAAAGCTGTCTGTATCGAGTGTTTTGTCATCAGTTTCGGAACCAAGGACTTGTATTCGGTTTGTTGATTCTCTTGGTAAGTATCAATCAGCAAACTAATTCCCTGAAACGTGAAGAATGAGATTCCGATCGGTAGCGGAATCATTATCAAAAATTCGCCAATAGAATGCCCTTCGCTGAAGATGGTTCGTCCGATCAGTGGACTGTATTTGAAGAAGGCTAGAATAGCGAGGTTCAAAATGACACCGATCACGGCCGTCAATTTCTTTGAAGAACTGCCATGCACAATTAAGTAGCTGGCGGCGATGTTGATGAAGATTGAGCTCAACAGCAACAGTAGCAAGACAGGGCTATTGGCTGCATAGAAGGTAAAGCTTGCGACAATCAGAATAAACACTTGCCATTTTCTAAAAAACGGCGTGTAGTAAATAACAAGTGTTATCAATACTAATAGAAGAAATTCGAAACTGTTAAATATCACGACGAGCCAGGCATATTCATAGAGAAGTGTTGTTGCAGATTATTTGTCGAGAAGTCTTATTTTTTGATACGCGTTTGGAAAGTTATCTAGGTTGGCTGAAATTTTGGAGAGATGTTCTTGCTTCTCAGAATCAGAGGCAAATCGATTCTTAATTTTCTTGGCAGGAACGCCACCAACAATCGCACATTCTTCGACGTCAGAAGTTACGAAAACAGTGGCTGTCCCCAAACATTTACCGCGCAGAAGACTACGCAAGAAACCGCTCGAAACCAGCATCGCGAACAGCTTGCTCTATCTCTTCTGCATTACTGACACCTAATCGCCAGTCTTTAGGAGAAACTTTTCGCAGCGGTGTCGAGACCTTCGCGTCGGAAAGCCCTAGGAAAGCAAAGATGCGAGAAGCAGCTGCTTGTTGTTGCTCTGGGGCGAGCAAATCACGTTCGTAAACAATTTCCTCAGGCTTATACGGCAGTTTGCTGGTCACAATCGATTCGGCTACGTCTAGTTCTTGCTTTTCCTTGATCAATAAGACAAGAAGTTCGGGGTCGACAAACATGTTTTTATCTGGCACTTGCCGATCGGTACGAGCGTGAACAACTCGATACAT
The DNA here is from genome assembly GCA_964555525.1 of uncultured Pirellulaceae bacterium. Classification (GTDB taxonomy): domain Bacteria; phylum Planctomycetota; class Planctomycetia; order Pirellulales; family Pirellulaceae; genus Mariniblastus. Next base: position 17,943 of record CAZKTR010000015.1, on the reverse strand, counting down.
GTGAAGTTTGGCCTGTGAGAGTGACTTGAGAAACCAATTCTCCCGTTTTAAATGGACAAAACGAAAGTCCCTTTCAATAAGCTCATCAGTAAATTCGTCAAGATCCAGTTCTTGGACGCGGGTTACGTGCCACGGCTTGAGATGGAAACCGAACGCTTTTTGCGGAGCCGGCAACTTTCTTTCAAACCACTCTACGCGACTCCACGGAAATCGGGTCCTCATCTTCAGCAGCTCATCACATGAGGTTACCGCAGGGTGAGAGTCGAGGAGCGAATCTAGCAAAGTGCTGCCCGATCGGCCTTGGCCAAAAATTACAAACCGGACGAGGTCTTTTTTCTTGCTATACCAGTGTTTGGCGACCGTTCGCAATAAGTCGACCGCCTGTCGGCTAACAGGAGACGTGTACGCTTTTCTAGATCGCGCTTGAATTAGCTTCTCTATCGATTCATTTGACATACACAACCACCTTGAGACAACGCGTATTTATGAGTTTCAAAAAGTGGCTATGTTATCACTATGATTCTGTCAAAACCATCTACATGCGCAATAATCGAGAGATTTTCGCGGGGATAGTTTCTCATAGCGGGTATGAGATACCTCAAGGCACGGCCGAAGAATTAGAGTCCCGTCGTCGTCGGGCAATGGACTTATTGGACGAATGCTGGCTCGAGAAGGACGGGAAAATTTAGAGGTGTTAGGTTCGAGCCAGACATATTACTTTGAGAGTGCTGTTGATAATTTCTGCCAAAAGCAGACTATTTGTCGAGAAGCCTTATTTTTTGATAGGCGTTTGGAAAGTTTTCTAAGTTGGCTGAAATTTTGGAGAGATGTTCTTGCTTCTCAGAATCAGAGGCAAATCGATTCTTAATTTTCTTGGCAGGAACGCCACCAACAATCGCACATTCTTCGACGTCAGAAGTTACCACCGAACCAGCGGCAACAATCGCTCCGTTTCCGATCGTAACACCGGCCAGAATAATTGCTCCGTAGCCAATCCAAACATCAAATCCAATCGTAGTTTGTTTCGTTTCGCCTCGCCCTGAAAAATAGGCTGGCGTACCAACGATATCGTAACAGTGGTCACCACCCACGATTCCAACTTTCGGAGCCAGCATGGTAAAGCTACCGATGGTTACACCAGGGCTAATAAAACAGTCGTCATTGACCAAGCAAAAGTCACCCGTTTTTAAATCACGGGAAAGTTCGCAACGCAAACCAAAATAATTGTCTTTCCCGATGTGCTTAAGGCCATATCGCCGCGTACGCATTCCTACTTTTATTCGTCTCAAGAAGAAATAGATGGTGTTGTTCTTTAAAATTGATTTTAGTAACTGACGCATTATTCACTCAATTCGACAGGGGTCAACTTTGCTTCATGGCCGGAACAGGCCGCTCTTAAAACTTCACACTGTACAGACGGCTTGTAAAAACGTTCAATAATCTCATAACAATCAGCCTGCACTTTAGCTGGGTTTTTCGAAATGATGTCAAGCCATTTCGTAAGGGTAGCGTATAAAGAATCAATGTCCGCACGGTCGAAAAATCCGCCCGTTCTACCTTCAACAATTGCCTCGACTTCCGGCATTTGATTGCTCAAATCACCATGGGTAACTACCGGTGTGCCATATACAAGGCTGTGCATCGCTAGTAGGCCAACATTACCTGGTGAGACACAGATGTCAGCATGAACCAGATGAGCCGAAAGGACCTTTTCATCATGGCAAGATCCGAAGAAACAGACTCGCTCTTGTATTCCAAGTTGATTGGTCAACTGAGTCAAAGACGTCAACTCTGGCCCTTCGCCAACAACTAATAAATTGACAGGTTGGTCGCTTTCGGAAAGCATTTGGACAACTCGTATCAAGAGCGATAGTTTTTTTATCTTTGTAATACGCCCAATAAAAATGAGAACGGGATCGTTTGGGCTGTTGGGAAAAAACTTGGTGCGAAAACTCTGCTTGTCACCATGAACGTTGTCACGCATAGCGATCTGCTTTTGGTAATCCAGACTGTTAAAAACAATATGCAGTTGCTTTTGAGAAAACCCCATCGATTCCATGAGAATGCGGGAACGATTACCGTACAGTAGCATCCCATCGGCAAGGCGATAAAACATTAATCGAATGCGAAGCTTTAACCATGATTCGTTTCCGTATACGCCATGTGACCAAAAATACGTCCGACTGCCTCGGAGCTTCGCAGCCAAAATCGCAAACCACGAAGAAAGAATTCTGAATTCTCCTAAGAATATAACCGAGTCATATTTTCCGCTGAATGCTTTCCAGATCGCACCTACTTGCCAGATAAAACCAGCAAAGTTGATGTTTCGAACGCGGGAAAAACCAGTATCCGAACCAAGGATTGCTTTGAATTCAGCCGAATCCAACACTTCCATCGCAGGCTCGGATGCGACCGCATCAGCGATGAATTCAAATTCAAATTCTTCGCCTAGTCTATTTTGCAACTCTCGGATGATCGGCTCACGGTAATGGGCGAACCAATGATAGAAGATTCCTACTTTCTTCATTGACCGGAAACCGTTTGGGTATTTGATTTGGAAATGAAACAGGCAGACCGAGAATTGCTATCGTTGAAAACGATCGTTGCTAGGAAAGATTGTGATGGAAGAGCAAAATGTGTTTGGGAACGTATCATTTTACGCACTATAGGAGACAACAGCGAGTCGTCGGTCAATACTAGGCTGATGAGTCCGGTTTGCAACGTCATTCGGCGTATTCCAGATACTGATCAATCGTCCCCTCAAAGTGATCGCTGGATTCAGGGTCTCGAATGCACCCAAACTCGTGACGGTCATCAAGGATGATGTCGGCGTTTGAAAGAAAAGCAGCCCAGTACCCGTAGGTGCTACCGAGTGAGGTGACAATGATGCGAGCGATGCTGATTTCTAGCAACTCAATAATATCTGCTTTGCGACTTGCCATGGAGACATTCGGTAGCTTTAGCAACTTGGGAAAGTCTTCTGGAGTACCGTCACTAAAGATACGAATCGTTGCTTGAGTACCGAGTTTACTTCGCAGTTTTTTCACCACTTGAATAAAGTAGTCTTCGGAACTCAACACGCAGCCAGCTTGAATAAAGTCACCACGTCGAATATGCAGTGCGATTGAATAGGGCTCGAGTGCTTCCAACTGTTGACGGTACTTGGGTCTCAACAGGTCAGTTAATTGCGATCGAAGATAATTTTCGCTACCGCGCAGATTCTTGAAGTAATCTTTCTTGTTAGGTACCGACTTAAAACAATAGGTCTTGCCCGTAGGTTCAACGGCTGTAGAGAAATCCGGCTCGATGATGAATTCGCGCAGGTTCAGCTTTGACAATACCCATTGGTAATAGTAGCCAATGAAGTTTGTCTGGTTTTTAAAAAAGAAATAGTAAAAGCGTTTGCTTTGTTCATTTCTTAGCCAAGGTCCAATATGAATGTGTCCCCAACCATGGGTTGCTACAGGCAGCTGGTTCTGTTGGCTATATAGTTGTGCATGAGCCCAAACAAATAGTCGGTTCGCAAGGCCAGCGCGTGGTAAGAGTGCAAAAACAGAGGATCTAGAATTCAAAAAATCACTTATTTATGAATGGGAAGGTATTGCAGGCGTCTTAGTCGTCAGCATGATCCGTTGTACACATAAAGCAACTAAAATCTGTTGCCAGTAAACGGATCTTCAACGAGTACGATCGTCCGGCAGATTCTAGGAGCACTCTCATCCATGAGTTTCACTTTGCAGGAAAGTTGCAACCTACCTCATGAGCGCTGGAGGATTACCCGCCCAACCTGGTCGCATTATGTAGCCGGGGTTATGGCCGAACACTTTTTGATTCCTTACCATCGTAGACATGACAATATTCAAAGCATACCAGTCAGGAGTTGATAAAAACGTGTTAGATTTAGCGTGGGTAATAAAAACTGCTAGTGAACAACACGACAAAGCGACAGCAATACTTGTCTTTTGCGAGGATCCTTTGGCCATTTTAACCAAGGCGAAGCAATTCTTAAACGTTATCAGACAAATTGCGGCATAGATTGAAAAACCAACTATTCCAAGTTCACACAATATCTCGATTTGAATCATATGGATATAAAATCCGGCTACATAATAAGAGGCTGAACTTCCAAGGCCGAAAAACCAGCGATCCGGAGTCTCTCGAAATTCTTCCACTAAAATCCAAGCCGATTGTTGCCGGCCTTGAATAGCCTCTACAGCAGTTTCTGCGCTCCATCTTTGTAGCATCCGATCATCGGAACTGATCTTCCAAACCCCCACACAAATCACGGCCAGGACTAATAAAATTGCGATTAAGCGTCCATTGACGGTAAGTTGCTTTCTTAGCAGGTACAGGCCTATAAGCATGCTACCGCCGACAGCAACGATGTTCCCTCGCGAACCCGAGTTCGCCATCGCTACTGCTCCTGCAAATATAGCGATTAGACATAAAAATCGTTCAGAAGTTTTTTTGGTAGCGACGAGATAAAGAAAAGCGAAAGTAACCACAGAACCAGCAAAACTGGCAATAGCCAGCGGGTTTGCAAGAACTTGTCTACCTTGACTATTAACTACTGTTTCGGCCAGTTGTAACGAACGAGCGCTATGGGATTCAACTCGAGTACCCAAGCTTGCTGCAACCAATACTAATCCACCAAAAACAATCATTACTTTTCGTGTATCTTCAAGGTCCTTCCAACTGTTGATACAAAGTGGACTCAAGACTCCAATCACGATAAAGTACGGTAGCGCACTTTTTACACGGGTCCAAGCTCGTGAATCATAACTCCAGAAGGTGCTGATTGCGGCATAGGTGAAGAGGAGGATGTAAAGCCAAAGAATCGGGTCACGCTGCGCGAACAACTTCTTTAAAGACAACCCTCTTAGCCCCACACCAAGGCAAACCAACAAAGCACTCGCAACATTGATTATCGATCCATGCGAGACAAACCATGGAATCGATGTTTGAAGGACTTGTTCAAAAGCATAAGTGCTCCACAACAATGCGAAGACGATGCCAGTTTTTTTTAAGCCTTGGTAAGCCAGAATAATGGAGAATGCTAGACATAGCATCACAGTGAAAAATACCACTTTTCAGTTACCTCACTCTTTTCGACGGATACATACGTTAAGTCTGCTTGCATGGGTTGGAAAAATCTTGGCAACCATTTTCAAAACCAACCTTATCCCAATGAATTAAAGCGATATGATATCTTTCCGAACCGAACTATCTTTTTAGAGGATTCCACGTAACAGTTCTAGACCTGTAAAATTCAATGGCAAGGGCCGAGACCGACGACTATTCTTTCAGTTCAGCATCTTAGGGTAGCCCAGCGGTCTGGAATTCGAAATTATCAATTTCTGTTAGACACTTTAGGCGAAATTGGCCGAATTTCTCAAAACCACTAGGTGATCTTCTCGATTGTTAATTGATCAAGGTGAACGGCCAGCCGGTAGTCTCCGAAGCTGTCCTCGGCAGCTCGGAGCAGTTCAGATTTTTTTGGCCATCCTTTATCAATGCCAAACAGTCTGAAGTCGTCCACAACGATACCTTTTATCTTTTCTTTGTAAGCAGCAAGGCTTGTCAAAAGTTCGCAGGCTGGCTCAGCAACATCGCCGTGTGCCGTTACTCCCTGAGAAAAGTGACCGTCAAGAAAGATGACAGTATTGTTACATTCTGAACGTTGTAAAATCTTAGGCAATTCGACGGTTGCATCTCCCTGGATGCATTCAACGTTATCGCGAGAAGCCAAGTATTTACTGGCCTGTTCGAACAAATCTTGATCGAGTTCGATCGTGTAGACTTGCTTGAAAGCGCGACTGCATCGCATCGCTGTATTGCCAACGAAGGTCCCGGTTTCAATCAAGCTGTCGGCTCCAGTACGTTTGCGTACGGCTTTTAACTGACGATACTTTGACCAACTATGCGGGTTGGCAATTTTGAAACTAGCCATGTTAACCAAGTCCTTCATGTGTCCACCCATCGCGGCGATAAAGGAGTTCTGCTTGTTCATATTATTTTCGCGCTATTTGTTTAAGTTTAATTGTTGATTGATAAAATTCTTGGTGTCGGTATTCCCATTGGCTTTTGCTTCAAGGTTTCAATATCAAGATACCATCGAGAGGCTGTATGGCACGGACACGACAATGGGCCATAAGAACTGTAATCTTAAATTTTGCCATGGGACACTTCTGCTGGGGCATCGGATAGTTTTAATGGCCCAAGGAGTATTTCACAGTATTTTTGTTCTGTATTCTCCCCAAACAGTTGGAAGTTTTGGCGCCCCAACGAATCGCGAAAATCGGCGTCACTAACAAGCCTTTTGAATACCTTTAGTAATTCACTGGGCGAAGTGAGGTCAACAACGGGACCACCGTTCACGCTTTGCATCCAGTTTCCAAGTACACTTTTGTGCATCGTCACAACTGGTTTACCGTGCATGCCGGCACGGACAACGGCTCCAGACGAACCGTAGGTACGAAGGTTCCCGGACCAAACAATATCCGCTCGCTGAAAAAGAAAATCCATTTCGGAATCAGAAAGTCGGCGAAGAATCAAATCAACGCTGTTGGTTCGCTGTAACGCTACAATTGCCGGAGAGTTTTCGAGTTTGGGGCGTATCTCATCGGTGGGTTTTCCGGCAATCATCAAATGGAGCGGATGATCCCGACTGACTTGTTCTAAAATTTCTGCGAGTTCGCAAACCTTCTTTCGTTCGTCAATCGAACCAGCGATCAGAATCACTGGTTTATCAGTATCAGCAATCAAGCCATCAACCTGAGCAGAGCAGACAATGCTGACGGGGTCCGGACAGTAAGTAACATTCGGTTGGTTGATCCATTGTACGAAAAGCGGGTCGAACGATCCGATCCCTAAACAGTTCGGTTGCTTAACTAGTCCGCGATAGGATCGTCGTTGCACCCAGAGTTCCAATGCGGAATGATGCGTATCAATTCCGTGGGCTCTCAAATGGGGCCCTGGAGCCATGACAACCCCAACCCATGGAACAGGAAAACCCTTTTGTGATAGCCCTGCTGGAATCAGACCAGCGGCTTGAAGAGTAGGAAAGATGACGCAACGAGTAGTGTTTTGGATTAAGTTAAGATGACCGGATATTTGCCGAAAGATCCTGACTTGATCGCGTAAGGCAGACGGAAAACAGCGAGCATAAAATGGCATCGCGACAGCTGGGTTCTGAGAATTTTGATCAAAGCAAGAGGTTTCCAGATCGAGGTGATCAAAACCGCCCTGATCGATGCTTTGCTGGCTGGTCAACAGCTTTGGTTCGATACCTAGCGATCGAAGGTGACGTGTGATGATCCCAACATGGTTGGCGCGATGGCCACCGTAGTCGAGTTCCGCGATCAGGATGTCACCCTTAGAGTTCATTAATTCCTTATTTGATGGTTTAAACATGAAGTTTAGCCAGAAGTACTATCCGATAAGGTCACTACGAACAAACAAGCCATCTAGTTGTAGTTGTTGATGAGTTTTTGGATTCCAAAAACCTGGCAGAAACCAGAAAGGTACAAAGCCAGCAGCTCTGACATGGCTAACAATGTCCTCGATGAGTGGAGCGCCTTCATAGAGAGGCAAAAGAGATATTTCTAACTGCAAGGCTGCGATTTTTTGTAGAGATTCGGTTGCCCCTAGAAGCACCTCTAGCTCAAATCCCTGAGTGTCCACTTTCAGTAATACTTGTTGCCCTTCTTCAGTAAAGTTCGAGAATTCTTGATCAAGCACATGAACTTCGATTTCTTCTTTGGCAACATACCGGGATCCCGTCACGACATCAGAGTGCGTCGGTAGCATATCTAGTAGTGAGCTGCTTGCCGAATTCCCAGCAATATTGATTTCTTGAGTGCCTCTTTCGCGACCCATCGCCCAGTTTCTGCCTTCCCATTTCGTGTCTCCCCTCATCTGCTCGGAAAGCTGGTGGTAGGCATCGCTCATCGGCTCGAAGCTGACGATCTTTTTTGTAAAACCAGCGTTTTTTCGAAGCTCGATCGCGTACTGGCCGCGATTGGCGCCCACGTCGAGAACAACGTCAAAATCCAGCTCACTGAAAAATGTTGGTATTGGATGGCGAACAATAGTAAAGCCCTGCGATTCCAATACTCTCTTAATTAAACTTTTAATCATCAAAAATCCGTATTTTCTATTGGCAGTAAAACGATCACTGTAGTTTTGCCGAGCTGGCTTTCAGTTTTTCGTTGTACAGTGATATATGTTGCTGGGTGATTTGATCGAGCGAAAATTCTGCATGGACATATTCGCAAGCTTTTTCTCCCATCTTAGCAAGAGCCTCTGCACCAAGAGCAATAGCCTGCTCAGTCTTGGTGAGATATTTACTTTGATTATCGTGTGGCACCAGCCAACCGGTTTCGTCATTTTGGATCATTTCGGCGGCAGGTGTATTATCATAGGCAATAACGGGTGTACCTGACGCCATCGCTTCAACCGTTGTTTTGCCAAATGATTCTTGTAACGATGGCATTAGGTAGATATTTGAAGCAGAGTAGATGTGATTGAGTGTTGTATCGTTGTCTAGCAGTCCAAAAAAGGTGCAATTTTTGGGAATCGGATCAACCAGCTTCTCTAGGCCCCGACCAAATATCGCCCAATGGATATTAGGATTATTTCGAAACGCTTCTAGCAGTCTTGCCAGTGATTCACTTCCCTTTCGTGGATCGGCAAGGTTGAGAGCGCCCGCGGAAAGAACCAACTTGTTTTCAGGCAGGCCCAAGGCTTGGCGAGCCACTTCTTTTTTAGTTTTCTCGAATCGATCGAGCATGACGGTATTGGGAATCACACGAATCTCGCGCCTTTGTAAAGCGGAGCTTTGTTGGGCTTGCTGCGCAATGATTTTACTAATGGCAACAAAAGTCGTAGTGGATCCAATATTCGCTTTCTTGAATGCCAGATCTTTCGATGTCTGTTTTTCATCGTCCACATTGCCCAGTTGCGGGCAGCCACCACAGCTTGCCTGATATTTTTGGCAATCTGCTGAAAAATGGCAGCCACCGGTGAAAGTCCACATGTCACGCAATGTCCAGATGACGGGACGATTTTCGTTTTTTAGTGCTTTCCAAAGCGGCGGTCCCATTGTCGTGGCGCCAGCGAATTGAACATGGATGATGTCGGCTTCTCGATAGATCTTTGAATGGTGTAAATTGAGACCGAATGCCACAGGATGAAAATTATGGAGGCTAGTTTGATATCGTCGTTTTAATCTCCAAAGAACGATACGATTTCCAAGACTAGTCGGCAGTTTTTTCCACAAAGGTACAGGATGTGGGTTGAGTTCTTTTGGTAAATCGGATTCGATACGTCCCAAAACATGGGACTCAATTCCCTTTGCCAGAAGGTTCTCGTGGAGGGATCTGATTGCCCTTCCTGCTCCCGAATGAAGCGGGCAGGCGACGATGTGAACGACTTTCATTCGTGGCTCTTTAGAAGCTCAAGGCCAATTGGAAGTGAGAGATTTCATGGCATATTTGGAAACTGCTGTATGACATTGTCGTGTTCGCAAAGAATTCACTTCGTTTAAATCCGGTTGTCGCTGAGTTTCGCATTATTAGTTACGGATTCTGATATTCAGGGATGTTTTTAAAACAACCGGCTAGAAATCCGCGTGAAAACGATGCGTTCATTCGCAACCGTAGACTTAAACAGCTAGGGACTAACAATCCTGTTGCTCTAATTAAGTGATACAGCATGATTGCCATGCGCTTCCATACAGGCTGTTTTTTTGAAAATTTATGACGATAATTTACTCCTGAAAAAATTCCTACTTTGAACTTGCGAAGCTCTGTAAATTCGCGTGAGAGTCTTTCTTTTTCAACCCAGTGCTTCACTACGGCATCAGAAACAAATTCCAATTTATAGTTTGCGTCTCGCATCCGCATTAACATGTCGGATTCTTGCCCAGAGGAACCGATGGGACTGCCGGGCCCAAACAAAGGGTTGAAGCCTCCTAGTTGCTTGATGTCGTCAGAGTAGGCGGCCCAATTGTTGCCGATGAATAAGTGCTTCTTGGGATCAAATTTCATATTGGCCCTGGGGTAGCCCGAGTGGGAGCTTGGCAAGAACGGAATGAGTTCTGCGGGAATCGGTATTTCAGGATCGGCTACGACGCGCCCGCCAAACACTGTGTTGGTAGTGTGGTGTTCTTGAGCATTTTGATATGCCAAAAGCACTTCGGTTTCGAACAATACGTCGTCGTCGGTGAAAAATACGAAATGGTTTTCTGATAGTCCTTCAAGTGCTGTGTTGAGCGCGTTGCTCTTGTTGCTATCTGAAACAAACTGATATGTTGCCAATAGCGATTGTGAATAAGAAACGACAAGATCTTCGACGTGGGGCGACTTAGTTCCATTCTCAATGACATGCACACCACGGAAATCTTTTGGTTGTTGACACTTGGCTAGCGACGCAAGAGTGCGGTCAAGTCGTTGTCCACCACATGTGGCTAGGATGACAATAAACGGAGTAGAATTCATGGATTTAAAATAAGTGCTGTATTAATCTCATCGTATGCCAGACAACTAGAAAGAAAGTTCTCCGGTTGCCGAAAGATCCAACGGTCGACAAACCAAAAGTTCGAACACGGTTTGGAATAGATTTTATTCAGTGGAGTGTTTTCCGAAGTGTAGTCGTTTGACAACATCATCCCACATAGTCTCGTTTGAATCTCTTAGTAGGTCTTTGCACTTTTGCATTTTGCTGATTGCGTCGTTGCGAGTTTTGTTGTCGATCATTCTCGGAAGCAAATCATTCAAGAGTTTCTCTGATTCGGAAGAGGATTCAATGTTGAATTCGTCCTGTCCAAAATCGTGAAGAAGTTCTGTATATTTGTGCCCCCAACCAATTGCGATTGTGGGGACATCGTTGGCAAGTGCTGCAACTAGACCGTGAAATCGAGAACCAACAATAAATTTGCATTGAGAAATAGCCTGCTTTAGCTGTTGCGGATTCGAATTTTTATAAATTATGGATTGTGAATCTGTGGGTGAGATCGATAGAGCAATTTTTTCAGCTAAGTCTTCATCCAAACCTATGTAATCGTGTACTAGAATTTTGACGTCCAAGCCTTCATTTTCCAATTTGTGGTACATCGATGTGAACGTACCGATGTAAGCGTCTTGGCTCCAATCCGTAGTTTTCTTTGTTAGCACGTGACTATTGGGAATCAGAAATACATCAGCGATTTTCGGGATTTCAGAATGGCATGAGTGATCTGCAAAAATTGTGATGTCAGCGGCTTTTTTTAATTTTCCTTGTAGCTCAGGAAACATTGCAGCGTGCTTTTCGGAAACACGATCACGAGCATAAAGGACAGAAACCTCCTGAGCTAGTTTCTTAAATGCTTTGTTGCAGGCTTGGTTTTTAAAAGGTCCCAGCATTTGAGGAAGCATGATGACAGGCTTGTTTCGCTTACGATAACTTTTGGCAACCGTAGCAAAAGCAATTGTTTTTAAAGGCCCCCAGACATCACCAAAGGCAAATCCAGAAATGTCGATGACGGCATCACATTTCCTCGGGTTTACTAGACCATAAGGTGTTAAGTGTTTTTCTTTTATTAGACATGAAACTAAATTGGCAAATTTGTAATAGAGAGGAAATCCATTACGTCGGCCAGCATATATATGGGACGGAAATATAGGTTTACAATTTGAATTTAACATGTCGTTGATTGAACGGTCTCTTCGCCACGCCATGCAAAATTCAATTCCGTCAATGCGTTTTGATAGTTCATTAACTACGGTGCTAACCATCAGTTGAGCCCCTTTATTCTCAAAGCCACCACCATAAATTTCTACTAGCATTTTAAACCTTTGTTGTATGACCGCATTGAATCGAGCGGTTTCTTCTGAGAGTAAGGGACCATGCCTTCGGGATCAGGGTATCCAATTGCCATGAACATGATTGCAAATTCGTAGTCTTCAAGCTCGATCCGTTCTCGCAATGCTGCTTCTTTGTCAGGTATGTCAGGCCAGTTGATACAGCAACTGCTTAGTCCCTGAACTTCCAGTGCGAATTGGAAACCCATTGCTGCCAGACATGAATCGATGTAGGGAAGGTGTCGGTCTCGAGGGAATGGGAACGCGGCGTGTGTTCCCACAATCACAACAATGCAGGGGAAGTTATCAGCGAACCCTCTTGTACCCATCGGGACCGATGCGAGCATTGGCAGACTTGAATTGTCATATACACGAAATTCAAAAGGTTGTCGATTACAAGCGCTTGGAGCGTAGCCAGCAACCTCAATCGCTTTATCAATCATTTCTCGCGGGACAGGCTTTTGTAAAAACCAACGACAGCTACGCCGTCTAATTGCCAGTTCTTTCAGGTCTTCGATCGTTATTTTTAGTGGTTCGGTGTCTCGCCGGTAAGGAACACGCTTGGAATCTTGGGTTGACCGATTATGCGTCAGGGAATCGAATTGCAGTCTCGCTTTGTCGATGACAGGGTCTGGGTCTACCACCGAAAAGTAGGCTGATAAAACATCAACCGCCCATTGTAGTAAATCACAGTACGTATTTTGCCGGTTACTTGTTAAAACTGTTTGGTAGACATCGACCGTGAGTTGAATGTAATCAAGAGCGAAAACAGGCTTTCTGGGTCGCATAATCAAGCCTTTTTCCAAACGGTGTACGCTCCGCCTGAGGGTGTAGACAGCACCATCAACAGTATTACTTGCTTGAGTTCCGGTTCGCTGTGCGTGGTGAGTTAGCTGGCCCCTTAAAATGGACTTCGCCTCGCGTCCCAACCAACCAGAGTATGTAGCCACGAAACTTGAAAGTAATGTTGAATGACTGGCGATTCCGAGCATCTTGAGACGCAAGCTTGGAGGGAAGAGGATTTCACAGAACAACTTTCCTAGTTTTTTCGTCTTACGGATTAACTTTATGTCCATTTGTATAGCTCGACACTACCTATTAAAAAAGGATAGTCTTTTCAATATTGGGATCTGATGGGTGGCGAATTTTGACAATCCGAAACCAAGCCAGCGTTCAGAAAACAACGCCATTACTCCATACGTCAAAGTTAGCGTGACTAGCCCAATGATTAATCGAACGATGCCTGGATCGCTACAAAATATATTCATCGTTGAGGTCGTAATAAGCGAAGCAGTCAAAGCTAAGGACATCGGAACGAAAATCGAAACAACAATCTGTTGTAGAGGAATTTTGAGAACGAAAGAGAGAATGCTGTATCGAAAAAGTTGGGCCGAAATTCCAATACCTACTAACGAGTAGATTGCACCAAACGAGCCATAACGAATAGTCATTGGCAGTAGAACTGATGCGAAGAGTATCAGCATGAAGATTTGAAAAATCGTAGCATAGGCTGGTTTTCCAGCAGCTTGTAATACAACACTGTTGGTAGCCCCCAGAGATCGACAAGCTGCCCATACAGAAAGCCATGGAAGCATTACCGCAATTGGCAAGAGTTCTGCTTTCATGAAAACGCTCACGAAATCGAAACTCAGGCAGAAAAAACCGGCGATCGAAAAAGCTGCAATGAAGCAAATTAATGCATATACTCTCAAAAACGCATGGCAAAACCGCGGATGATCATCTTGCAGTCGACTGTATGCAGAAAAAGTAGGCTTGCCAACTACTTTTATAATCTCCATGAGAGGAACACATGCGAGCCCGTAGGCGATCTGATAAATCGCTAGTTTATCTGCCGTAAGGTATTTTCCGATGATGATGTCGCTTCCGCGAACCAAAGTAAAACTAAGGATTGAACTAGCAAATATCCAAAAGCCAAAGCCATAAAGTTCTTGAAATTTGGGCATCGAGAAGTTTATTTGCGCTCGACGTTTCTCGATAAAGTAACCTAATACAACCGTTACCGCACTGTTTGTGATTCTTGCAATTACGAGCGCCATGGCGTCCTGATAGAACCATACGATGCCGATTGAGACGAGTAACTCAAGCGGTGACGTAATCATCTCAATCAATACAATTTTCTTGAATCGCAGTTCACGGTGTAGGTAGATCAAACCTACGTTTTGGATGCCTTGTAGTACTGGTATCACCGCCATTACGGTTAAGAGGCGGGCAACTCCTTCCTTCTCAAAAAAGCCTTCCAATAACGTGGCAGAGCAAAGAAGCATAACAGAGAGCATTAACCCGCGAGTGATCTGCGTGAGCCAAGCCGTACCGAGATAGTCAGCTACTTCTCCTTTTTTTTGTATGAGAGCTTGTGTCATGCCAGTCTCTGAAATTCTAGTCAGAAACTGCATGACGATGACAGATATGCCGAACAATCCAAGTTGATCGAGTGGCAGGATCGCCGCGAGAATAAGCATGCGAACTAAGCTTAGACCGCGAGAAAATAATTTCGCCGATGCAAGCCATGCTGCGCTTTTGGCGGTTTGGCTACCGATTGCTACTGGTATAGATTTAGTAGGCGCCGTCATGTTTTAAAAAAATAAGCTCATAAGCATGAATTGCGAAGTGTTATTGGAAGTAATCTTAATTCCCACACCTTCTACTTGTTTCGCATTCTTACTGTCTTTTCTTAGGCAAGCCAATTTTTCACCAGAAATTTTAAAAGTACAGAGAAGTGTTTTTTCTTCGTTCCATGCGGTAAGAGTTTTGCCTTCAATCTGAAATGGAAATTGATAAGTTCTCTCAGTCTCGGAAATAATCAATAGATGTGACTTGCCTAGTCTAACTTTTTCCAAACCTTTCCGCTTTGCCACTCGACTCGCCAGTTAAACTGTTCCAATTGCGCCACCAAATTACCTCCACTAATACGCTTGTTAGCTTCTTTAATTCGGTTTTCGACTTTGATTTCGGTAAGTCCAGTCACGTTAGGTAGGACATTGTTGTAGTGTTCGATCGCAAGAACACGAAAACCTTGCCATTTTTTATTGCTGGACAACTCCCACCAAGCGTTAGCGATTTCTAATTGTTGTTGTGTTGTGGCTTTTTTAAGTGACAATTCATTTTGGGCGAGTTGACTGAGGGGACTGGCGGGGGCTTTTGCTAGATAAGGCAAACCCCGTTTAAAGTCGTTCTTGTGCAAACAATAGAACTCGCCAATGTTTTGATTGGCTAGGCCGTTGGATGGATCGCTGGCCAAGACTTCAAGGTCGTCTTGGATCTGATTGAATTTCCGACCCAACAGCTTGGTGCGGCCGACGAGATCGCTAATTCCTGATTTGGTATGAGGTAGCTGTTTTTTTATCGCCGCGCTGAGTGTTTTCGCTAGGTCGCCAGCCTCGGTATAACGATCGGTGTCGATGAGTTGTTCACACAATCCAACGCCTTTCGAATACAACTCATCAGCGGATTCCGGGTTTAACTTGGTTTTGATTTGTTTGATAAATCCAATGTGCGGCAGTTCATCAACTTGATAACTTGATTCGAGCTGATCACATGCCGACCAGCCAGCGTCGACGGAGTTAAACTCCGAAGCCGCAAAAACACACTCTGAAAGCAAAGCGTAATGATTAATTGGCTTGTCGGTGGATTCTTCGGCAGTCTTTTGAAGCAGCTTTAATAACTCAGTGCGTCCTTCAGGGGTAATGTTTTTGTACTTGTCTTTTAACAGTTCGCGGATCGAGGCAATCGCTTTTTTGAGTTCCGCTTTACTTGGCGGCTGTGGGCGATCGCCTTTTTGAAGCTTCGTAGTTGATCGCATCATACTTGGCTCGGCCAAGGCCTGAGGCAACGAGACGAAATCAGGAAACTCGGCTGAACTATCCGCCGCTGCCAATACCTTTTCTTGCCCATCTTGCGGTAAGGTCGGAGGTATCAGCGATACAGTAACCGGCTTGCTCAGAATGGTCTGGTTCTGCGGAAGCATCACGACGGCTTGCAGTGCAGTGTCGCCAAGGCCCAACTCGGATGTGGGAATCTCAAAGTACTCGCCGCTTTGCACGCTGGTGATCGTTCGACGGTTTTGTTGGATCAGTACTCGGCCGCCAGCGGATGAGACGACTTTGGCTCTGAGGCTCTGCCCCAGAATACACTCAGGGTTTTCGATATTCAGATTGATCGAAACATCACCTTTACCAACGGTGAAGCCAATCTTCTTTGAACGTTTTTTCGCAATTGGAGCATCCGAGACGCCCACGATTCGAATCTCATGGTAGCCGACGGAAATGTCGTCGATTGCGATTTTAATTTGATTGGTGTTGGCTACTTTGCTCAGAAACACTCCGTCATAAAACATGTCAAAATGCTTGATCGAGGGTGATCCAGCTTGTGGTTCTAACTTGAGAATAAAGTCTTCGGTGATCGTGTCGCCATCTTTTAGCCCAGTGACTTTGAATTCAGGAAATTTACCAAACGGGCAGCAGAGCGGGTCGCCGATCAGTAGCAACTGAAACGGGCCGGAGACTGATTGGAAAAACGATTCGGCTAGTGTCGTACCGCGCGCATAGTGAGCATGCCAACGAGCGGTAGGGATCTTTGCTGCAATCGTATAGGGTTCGTAAACGGTACCTGAGGCACCGGCAGCACCGGCATCAAGGAATTCCGAAATCTGCGTTTGACCGGTCTTTTCCCACCAAGCACCGTAGCTGGTGAAGTTATCGCAAATCGCACCCGGCAAGAATTTGCTTTTACTTGCCGGCCATTTTGGTTTTGCACTGCCCATCGTGACGCCAATGACTTGGCTGTCGTTTTTCGGGTAGATGGCTGATCCGATTGAGGCTGAACGGCCAAGCGACTTTAACTCGGCCGCCGCAAAGCTAAATTGGTTTTTCCGCGTTCGCGAGCGAGGGTCGTTGTGATCGGCGAAGTAAACATTGCCTTTGGGGGCTGTGCCGTCAGCAGCAACGCTCGATTTAAGACGATCCAAAGACGCCTTAAGTGTCGATTGATTTTTACCCGTAACCGCAAGCACTGAACTCATTAGGTATCGCTCGCCTTGGTCCTGAGTTCCGTTTGCCCAACCGTTCTTGGCCCAATAGTTTTGGCCTGAAAACGAGCGAGTGGTTGTGAGACCGTCTGGAAGGTCTTCCATCTGGTCAATGATATCCTCGAATGCTGGATTGGATTTTAAAGCAATAAACGCCGCGTCTTTGGCTATTACTGAGCGGTAAGCAAAACCGAGCGATTTGACTTGCTGCAAAGCAACAATCGCTTTGTCTTTTTTACCGTTCAGAGCCAAGCATCTAGCTAGTGAATAAACCACGGTGGTCTGTTGAGGATGCTTTTTTGTCAGCTCCGTCAGCGATTTAGTGGCCACTTCATAGTCGCCGGCAGTTATTTGCCGAATCGCTGTAGAGTACTTCGTGGCATCGGCCCCTGAGAATGGATTGGCCAGAATCTTCATGCGTCGAGGGTTCGCAAAGTGATTGGCGTCTAGTTCAAGGAAGTTTGGTGTGTTGGAGAAGGCATTCCGATGAAAGTAGGTCAGACTGGTAATGGACGCCCATGGTGCGTGTTGCGTGATCGCATATTTTTTACCAGTCTGCTTTAAGTAGGCTTTTATCTCAGGTTGACTATTGATTCGCGTAGGAAAGCCAGCAGAGTATGCGACGCAGTCGATTTGATTCTCGATTCCTCGTTCTTTCATCGCGTCGAGGACAGGCGTAAGAACCCTTTGTTTGAACCACTTGGTGCTCCAAGTTTCTTTTTCAGATGGGATCTTTTTCAGGTAAATGACATTCGTCGCTGGAATGTCACGGAGCTTGATATACCGGTTGGCGATGGCCAGCGAATGGGAAGATTCTGCATTGACGACCACGAGTGTGTTTTCAGGGCCTTGTGCTTGGCCGGTCGAGGGCAGCAGGGCGACGCTGCCTAGGATCAACGTCAATAGGGAAACAAGCTTGGGCAAAGAAAAAGCGAAGGATGCAAAGTTTGATACTCTCATTTTATTCCAATCGCAGATGCATTTTGAAATGAGGCGAATAACAGAATGGTATCTGTCGTAGTTTATCAAACTTGGAGAGTGGGAATTCAAAAGAGAGGG
>CAZKTR010000014.1:13008-23172 GCA_964555525.1 uncultured Pirellulaceae bacterium | reverse complement strand
ATAATGGACAAGCGAAACGATAACAGTCCTCGTTTCTTTTTCTTGCGAACCGAGCTAATGACAAAGGCTCCGTGCACTAATCTTCTATCAGATGAAATCGATGCGGCTCGACTTCAAAAGCAACTGCGCCGTGTATCAAACTGTGATTATGTCAATCACTGACAGTGTATTCTACTTCGCCTTTGTTGAGACTATCTCGGCTAGGTTCCACAATTTCTTGAGATCCAGTACACCCGACCGAAGCCAGCCCAAAAAGACACAACAAAATCAATAATAGTTTAATCTTCATCTTTATCTTCTAAAGTTAGTGACAATCTAAATAGCATTCTTTTTGACTCACTCAACAACACGGTCGTTGAGTGAGTGTCCACTGACCATCAAACCTAACCATTGTTTTGAAGGTCCAGTAACAAAGCTAGTTTACGGTCACATTAGTTTGACCATCAGCCCTGCCTGACAAATTTCGCATCGCAGTTAGTTCTGCAGATTCAGGTACAGAGCGAACTGCACCATCTGCGCTTGCGAAGTTAACCGTTCCAAGATGATTTGACCGGTATGATAGTGTTGTTCGACTATTAGAGAGCTCTTCTCCTCCATTCCAGTGGTTCATTGGTATGAGAATATTCCCCATCCAAGCGTATGCAGCTGAAGTTCCCGGGCTTGGGGTTGGCCACTTGGAATCTTGATTCGACGCAACCTCTCCAAAAAGAAAGGTGTTACTTGACCCGTCAGAAATATCTCCGAAAGTAGTCTCACTACGATTCGAAAATACTCCCCCATGGGCAGCCCAAATTGTGGTGGAAAAACCACGAGCACTTATTTCTCCAACCGCACCGGCAACGCCGAGGTAATTGGTCGTGCCAATTTCGGTATCACCGTGAGCGCCAACAAGAGCACCTCTGGAGACCGATACAAACCTAACATTAAACGGTGGAAGAGTATCGTCGCCGAAGGTGCCGATTGACAAGATTACACCAGTCGTACCTATCTGATCCGACGGACATTCAAAAGAAGGGACTTGGTGGATTGAAGCAAATCTCGAATTTGCTGCACCGCTTAGATCGAACTCTCCCCAAAAGCCTTCACCACTGCCATCGTTGCCGTAGCGATCAACGCTTAAGGTTGGCTCAATTAGATCGGCGAGGTTGTCCGCTTCGATAAAGGGAAGCAGGTGGACAAGAACTCCTAACTCCTGAGCAGTACCGTTTTGGGAATTTTCTGCTACGCCGTCAATCCATTCCAGCATTCCAGGAGGGAACTTCATTAGCCCGGACTCATAGTTTACTGCAGCCAACGCGATCTGCTTTATATTGTTCTTGCATTGTGTATTGCGAGCAGCTTCACGGACCGCCTGAACAGCCGGAAGAAGCATCGCAATCAAGATACCGATGATGGCAATCACCACGAGAAGTTCAACAAGCGTGAACGCTCGTCGTTCGTATGAAAATTTCATAAAAGTAATCCCTGTAAAAACGATACAATATAATTTATCAAAGCCAGTCTAGCAGAGGAAACTCGTCCTTAAGTCGGTATTCAAGATTGCAGCCGACCCTACAGCCTGTCTATACAACTGAATATGTTACAGCCCAATCGTTGGGAACTCCATAGGGATACCGGAAATAATCGCTTAGTTGACTGTTAAAATGATATCAGATTGCCCCGGCTAAAATAATAACAGATTTTTGTTCTTCGGCTTTAAAATCGGTGCTCGACAGTCCGAAAATGAAAAGAGGGTTGAGCTTTGCTCGCCTAAATTAGACATTCAACAAAACAATGGTTTCGCAGTCCCCTCTTGCGAAAAGGTTGTCGCAGATTCTTTCGGTTTGAAAAGATTTAGTTTGATCTAACATCGGCGCGATCTCGAAGCTAGGCGAGCCTTGTCTCGATTCAACAAAGGACTGCGGTAAATTCAATTATCTGGTTTACCTAACTACTGTCGGTAAAACAGCGAGTCGCTGGTCCATCCGGGTGGAACAGGAAAAAGATTAACCACCGCTTAAGTGGAAAATAAATGGCGGGATATCTCGATAGTTAATTAAGCCACTGCCGTCGCAATCCGCTTCCTCTGAAAACCCTCGCGTAACTAGCATTATGATAAATGGCGAGATATCAAAGCAGTCAACTGCACCATCTAAGTTGACATCTCCCAGAAGCGTCAATTCGGGCGCTACGCCACTGGCTACAAAGTTCATCTCAATTACCAATGGAAGGTCACTAACACCAAAGTTTACTGTATCATCGATTGTCACGGAGCTGCTGACCGTGATCAAGTTGCCCAATCGTGTAATATTGACATTGTTAAAGTCGACTGGGGAAATTGGCACTCCTGATAGGTCAAAGGTCTGATCGCCTCCAGCAAATCCGAACGCATCTATTATTTCGAGGTCTCCATCGAGCATCAGCGAATTAGCCAACTGGTTAAAAGTACTGCCTGTCACCTCGCTCGCTGCACCGGGGTTCACCATCGAAATGGTGACATCGCCAGGCGAAGTGAAAGCCGTAGCAAAGCCTCCGAAAAGGTTGAAACCGAGGGCTTCGTCTAGAACTAAATTTAAGTCTGAGATCTGAGCGGAATCAGGCTGTGAACTGAAAGACTGAAGTTCTAAAGATGCGTTTCCAGACAACTGCGAGCTGCTAGAGGCATCGGCGATAGTGATGCTAACAGACGACTGAGTTGAATCAATCGTCAATGGAATGACTTGAGCTTGCGCAAATGTAGGCAAAATTCCGCCAAACGCGAAACCGATTGCTAACAGGAGTGTCTTCATGGTGAAACCGAGGATCAACCGCTTGAAATGAAAAGGGGATACAAGAAGTATAGTACCCATTTCAAGCATAAATCAAGCAAAAATGTGGCTCTAGTCAAGTCCCTTTGAGCATTTGGTTCGACCACTAGCGACAGTTGGGGGTGATCGTATTACTTGTAAGACATGTTGGAAACGTGAGGACAGTTGTTTGGGCTAGAAAGTTTGGCCGCTTAAGATCGCAATGAATGGCGAGATATCTAAGAAGTCAACCGCTTCGTTTTGATTGATATCCGCTTCGACTTGAAACCCACCGGTTGACAGAAGCGCGATGAACGGCGAGATGTCTAAGAAGTTGACTGACCCGTCCAAGTTAACATCTCCTAGTAGAATGTCGGTTTCAGGAACGACACCACTGGCGACAAAGGTCATGTCGACTACCAGATCCATGGTGCCAACACCAAAATCTACCGGCTCCATAATCGTGGCGGCAATGCTGATCGTAGTAACGTCATCGACTTGGCTAACATTAATCGAGTTAAAATCGACTGGGCCAAGTTCCAATTCTGCAAGGTCAAACGTTTGATTTCCTCCTGCGAAGCCGAGTGGATCCGATACGACGAGATTTCCGGTGGCGGCAATCGAATTAGCCAGCTGATCAAATGTGTTGTCAGTTACCGTTCCGGCAGCACCAGGAGTCACCATCGAAAATGTTATATCACCGGGTGAAGATGAAGCCGAAACGAAGCCAAATGCAAAACTGAAACTGAGCCCTTGGTCGACAACCAAGTTCAGGTCAGTAATCCGGGCGTTTCCAGATGGAGGGTCGAACGACTGAACTTCGAAGACAGCGTCTCCCGACAGCGAGGAACTGCTAGAGTTTCCGGCGATACTAATGCTGGCAGACGATTGGGTTGAGTCAATCGTTAATGGAATACTCTGAGCTTGTGAGAATGAAGTAAGGATCCCGCTAAACGCGAATCCGATCGTTAACAAAAGTGTTTTCATGGGAAGATCGAGAATGAGTTGACGAGTTGATAAGGGATTTTGCGTACATCATGACACACTCAAAATAATTAGCAAGATTGAAGATTCGTGCTTGCAGTATAGTCTTTGCGGACGCGGGGAGTTTCGGTGCGGTATAGCCGACGGGGCAGTAGCGTTCCAAGGCATGGCCAAGAAGAGGGGCGCCGCGTTTTGAAGTTCGACACTACGGTTTTCTAGTTGACCAATCATTCAACCGCTCTAGGCGGGTAACCAGACTTTCCTCAACAAACGTGGCGGGATCACACGCTCCTGATTCAAGGCTCAACAACAATTTCGCGGCCTTGGCAGCTTTCCCCGATCCTTTGAAAGAACCAAAGTACTTGCGGCAAGTGTCGTCTACATCGCAACCAAGCTGGCAACCAATTTCGTAAAGCAGATTGAGTAAGTCTCCCAGTCCGCGGCGTGAAGTTGGAAAGTTTGGCAAAGCGTTTTGCAAGCCGCCGCCAATTACGAACGCGTGTAAATCGGAGACGGACGCAACATCAGCAAGCCGATTGGCAACCCGGGTTAGATTGTAAAGCTCGCTCGGGAAATATTCGCCCAACACGAAACCAATGTTGTCAGTCCCCAATCGGCCATCGGCAACTGCCTGAATAGCGACATCCGTTGCCAGTCCATATTCGCCGGGCTCTTTGCATGCCAAACCGCTAAACAGTGTTAATAGCCCCATGCGTCTCAGTGGAATGTCGGGATCGACTAGTGGCTCCATAAAGCAACGCGTCGGCCAGCAGGCTTCCCACCAGTCGCGGTTATTGGTCAGTAGTTGGGCCGCCGATGCGAACATTGTTTCAGTTCCCAATGGCCACATCCAGCTGAACCATTGGATCGAACTATTTCCCAAGCCTAGGTCATGGGCCGAACTAAAATCGGACTCGGATTGTATTGCCTCCGTCGGCACTGCAACCTTGGACTTAGAACGTGTCGCTGGGCTGATGGTTTGGATCAGGCGGTCAGGTCCATAGGAACTGCTTCTTATTTGTTGAACGACTTTAAAGTCTGGAGCCATGCCCGCACCACTTCCCAGCTTCGGAAATGCCTTGATAACCTTTGGGTCATCGGCGAAGGGTATTCTTGCTCGTGCCGCACAGGCCCAAAGCTTTTCGTTCTTACCGATTTTTTTAGCGGCCCCGCCCAAAGCGTGTGTGATCGCGTCCAACCATTCGCCCGTCAGCTTGGATTTGAGTTTTTTTAACGCCGCGTCTTTTCCATGCGGTGCTAAACGAAGAATAGAAAGCATCACATCAAACTCACCAGGAGCTTCTTTTAACTGGTTGACTCTTTTCACCAGTTCGGAAGGACAAATCCAACCACCTCGATGCGTTGGTTCGCTCAACAATGCTACAGCACCGCTACCGATCCGCTGGGCCAGTTCAAAACTTCGAATTGACAAAAAGGCGATCGGTGAATTCGGCAGGTAATAGGTTTCCCAAGGTTCATCGAACATCCCAGAAATCGTAATCTGCTCGCTGTCATGCTTCGACTTTCCGATCTTGCTGGAGAGCCTGCGCCCGCTTTCCCAGACATGAAAGAGCCCGCAAATGTCGGCTTTTAAACTATGCCCTACAAACGGCCGTTCATCCCTGTCGATTAACTGCTTCGCTCTTTTGAGCGTCGGAGCAAAAAGGGAGTGGTGGTTTTCGGTTCGCTTGGTGGATAGTCTGGCAATGGCTGCCAAAACACGCTCGCCTTCTTCAATCGCTTCATCGTTTTCAAAAACGTAACCGGCTGTTTCGAAAAGTTCCTCTAGATCCTTGATCGGTTCAATGCGATTCTCTTCGAGCAGCCGCGGGTACTCGTCGCCACGAAAATTGCACGCCGGTATTTCAAAAGCATTTTTGTCATTCAGTAATTCGAACAGTTTATCGATTCTCAACACCTCACGTTGGTGCTGGTCGAATTTGGAAAAGTCGCTCTTCTTTAGCTGGCTGGCGTTTTTGTTGTTCTTGTTGGCTCTGGTTTTCTTGGTAGCTGCGTGCTTAGGTTTTTCAGGACTGCCCGGATCGGCGTCAAGCCATTTTTGCAGCGGTTTTTGTACAGATGCGGCAACAAAAGGTTGGTACTTAACTACCGCTGTACGAAGCGATTTATCTTTCGGATTTCCCGCGTGGTTCAAAAACTTCAGGGCGAGCTTTTGAACGTCCGCCTTTTCGTGGCTCAGTCCAACGGCAGAAATTTCACAGGCCGAAGCTGCGAGTTTTGGCGACTGGTCTACAATTTTGGACAGGAGCTTCAAGGCGTCAACGACCGATTTCTTCTTTTTTGCGGCTATCAAAGGCTGCAACGCGGTGACCAATTTTTCTGGCTTCTTCACAATCCCTTTTTCAAAGAAAACCTGAACCTTTTCGAAAGCCCACCGAGCAATGTTAGGTATTGGGGAATTGGTCAGTCCAAGAATCGTGTCGGAGTGTTTTTTTAATTCTGCATCGGTCGGTTTAAGGAGATCAACGAAGTCTAGAAACCACTTGGAGCGATAGTGATTGAAACCAAGTTGTAGTGCCTGTAATGACGCCTTAACCAGCTTTGCACGAGGGAGTTTTCCTGCTTGGGAGAATTTCAAAAGTGCTTGAGCCCATTCGGTGTTGCTATACTCTACGGTATTGGCAAGCGTGTTTTGGCCATCGCCTTCGTGCTCAAAAAGTTTCCAGACTTCGTGTTTCAAAAGCTTTGGGTCTTGGCTTAGCGCTTCGTAAGCATTTGAGGGGCGTTGTCCGTCGGCGCTGTAGCAGCAAAGGCCTTGTATCATCGCCGTATAGTATCGTGGGTTTTCCGGCTTACGGCACATTTTCGAGCGAACCATTTCCCGGATAAGATGCCAGGTAAACCAATAACTGTCAGATTCCAAAAGTGAGTCAACGAATTCATCTGTCCATTTTGGCTTTCGGGCTTTCAAGATCTCGAGGGTGACTTCGTCTTGGGGCATCCGCCCGTACCCAATTTTCTTGATCTCGCTAAACGGTCCACAACAAAGCACGGCCAAAGCGGCTGGATAGATTAGCGGATTGGATTGGTATCTACCTTCGGTCTCGATCATGCCAACTCGAATTTGCGCACGCAACCATTTGGCAGCAAACGTCGATAATCTTGTCCGTTCTTTTTCGGTCAAGGCAAGACAAAAGTCGAGCAACTTTTTTTCGCCGTTCTTTTGCTGAAGCAGTTTTTCAAGCTGACTTTGTAGGATGTTCCTATCTGTCGCCTTACCGGTTGTCTTTTTGGATTTCGGTTTGGAACTCGCAGTCTTCTTTACTGCTTTGTTTTTCTTAGCAGACTTTTTTGCGACAGTCTTTTTCGCCACGAATTACTCCGAATTCTCTTCGATGAAAATCTGCGCTGCCAAAATGTGTTTGCAAGGGCCGCGTGTATTAGCGTGCTTGTTGAACCAAGGGCAACTGCATTTTTCTGTCGTCTCGTTTGAAGTCGTCTTGATCGTGACTCGATGTTCAACGTCAGAACTTTTTACCAAAACCTCTTGCTGTGTTTTCGTTTTTTTTCCGTAGCGTACTTTTTCTTGGGCGATCAGCTTGCGAGCGGCAAGAAGCCTTGGCTGCTGTTTTTCAACAGCGGAAATGTCAAAAGGCATTTCACGATGGAAATAGGCGTCTTGAACAAGATCGAAGCCAACCAACCCCTGTGTGCCAAGCGTTGCCAATGCGGATTCGACGACCGGCTTTTTTAGTTTGCTGGATTTTGCCAAATCAGCTACATCGATTACCGCTTGCCATTTCAACTGGGCTTGAGTCACAGCCAAGGCGGATTCGTCTACGTTCGCTAGGTCGTTTAAAGCTTGCCCTTCACCTGAGAATCCTCGCCAGACTTCCGGGCTAATCACTACAGTAAATCGACAGTCGTCAAAGTGTAGGACCCATCCGGACGCGTCAGTCAATTCGTCCGAGTAGATTTCCAGTGACGAGGCTTCTTTGGCCAGCAGTTCCAAAACCTTGAGTCGTTCCAGTCCGCCCACGCGAACGGAGTCTTTGTGGAATACCTGTGCCAAACGAAGGCTGGAACCGGATTTGGCAACGTAAGTTGCACGCCGATGCGTTTTCATTTTTGGGAACGAACGAAGAAAACGAAACGCCTGCATCCCCGCGATCTGATGAATTTTCTTCATGCGACGTTGAACCGACTGGACTTCGACAAAGCCCTTCATCCAGCGTACCGGCAACTTGACTTTGCGTTCAACGACTTCCGTGTCCATCTTTTTTAGGACGACACGATCGGCGCCCACGGCCAAACTCACTTTGTCGTTTTTGTTAATCCGGGCAATGGCTGCCATCATCGGTTGGCTGAAGTCAACGTTGGTGGTCCCGCGCCCCGTGACTTCACCTGAAAATGCGGCATCCAGAAAATCCGCGCGCACGTAGACACCACAACAGGCCGAGAAGCCTTCGAACCGAAGACAATTATCGTTGCAAGTCACGACGGGGTCGGATTCAGCCAAGATCCGAGAAAGCATGGCAGGCGGTATGTGAAATCTTGTCTTCACGATCGTCATAACGCCGCGAAGCAGGTCCGCAGCGCGGCGCGGGTTGGCGAGATCCCCTTCAAAAAAGAATGGATTGGCTGCTCGGCCATTTGAAAAGGTCGCTAGACGAACGGTTTGTTTGCCATCCAAGTCTTCAACTCTGGACGGGAACGCATACCGAAAAATTTGCTGCTTTGAAATCGCCGACATCGATCAACTTTACATAAATTTTCTCAAGCTGGTGCTGAAGCCCGGCGGAAACAGAAAATTATTAGAGCGAACGACGCCTTCGAAGCAGTGAGCCAGTTACAAAGAGTCCGAGTAGTACCATTGATGATGGTTCAGGGACGACTGCAACTTGCAAGTTGATGTCAAAGCTACCGTTAAATGACGCAAACTCGTCAATAAATAGACGGTATCCTCCAGCTTCTAGAGTACCTGATTGAATAGATGTCGAGTCGTTGGCCGAAGCAATCGATTCAAAAATGAAGTTGTCGTCGAGATCAGTTACTCTCGCGAATCCAACAAAAGGACCAGTTGAAGCCAGCTCAACAGAAAATGGCGTTGGAGCAGATAAGTCGAACTCTACAACTAACAATGACCTGCTTATGTCTTGCACAAGACCAGCGCCACTGTTGACAGTACCGAAGGAGTCAGTGAAACCAGATGCGGTAATCGAGCTAGAATTGATAAAAGAAGTTTGACTTGCTGCGACAGGAACTGCTGGTTCAGATACCGGCAAATAGGGATCACCATTGTCGAATGCCTGTCCTGCGATTGATGCGTCGAACGAGCCAAGACCGTTGTTAGAAAATGATTCACTGAAGATTTGTGTCGGAGGACCATATGGGTCTAACCCAGATGGTTGAAAATTTCTTGTGTATTCGATAGACCTCTCAGTCAGAGTGTAAGTGATGAAACCGGGTTGCGCGTTAGCTGAAGCGCAAAAAAACATGCACAACAAAAGGCCGAAGCAAGGAAGTAATTTATGGGGCATACAAAATCCTCGTCTAAAGTTGGTTGGTGGTAGGAGTTGAGAATCGTGAAAATCGTTTTCCCAACAGAAAGCCTCTGTATCATCTCTCTCGGCATAACAGTGTAACTGATCTCACAGAAATACAGGCTTTTTTATACCGAAATATGGTGAAGTCTTCGAAAGTTGAAGCCGATTGGCTACAGGCGATCGACGAAGTTCACCCAAGCGAGTATTCGTTCCGGCGTTAGTCGGATGACATTCTCGATCGGAGTTTTCGATTCGACGACTGGAGCGAGCGATTTGGTTTGCGCGGCGGCTCGGTTTACGTCTTCGGGTTCGGTCACTAAAACCATCATCGGGGCGACGGGGTCGGTCGTGATTTTTGGAGCTTGCAAGGAAAGCTCGGCCTCTTGTAAAACCAAACCTTGGAAATTTTTCGCTTGGCTAAAACAAACGATGCTCGCCATCGTGCCCCCGTTGCCCGATCCGCCGATTACGGCGCGGCGTTTATCAAATTTGCTTTGTTTAGCTAGGGTGTTGAGTGCTTGCCCCACTACCCCGGCTTCTTCACTAGTCCATTTCTTTTTGTCGGCAGCCGCGATTGCTAACAGCATGGTGTTTTGATTCTGGCATTCTGCTTTCCAGTCTTGTTCGATCTTTTTACGATCAAATTCTCCAGCCGGCAGTAACCAGACTAAAATTGCTGGCGGTTGCTGATCCGAGTCGGCGTCCTCGTCTGCGGTGGGTTTGATTACCAAGCAGGTGTTGGGGGCTTCGGCTATTTTTAGTTCAAAGCTGGTGGCTTGAGCATCGGATTCAGCTGGTTCGGTAAATGGCGGGATAGTAGCCTTGCGGAGGTCTACTTGAAGTTTGAAGTCTTTTGATTCGCCGTCACGATCGATGTTAAGTGAAAGTTCTTTACCTGAAGCGGTTGC
>CAZKTR010000014.1:0-12908 GCA_964555525.1 uncultured Pirellulaceae bacterium | reverse complement strand
GGTCCCAAGGCGTGTTTCAGTTGGGCTTGTCGTTGGGTTTTAATTCCGTTCAAGCTCGTGATAACATCTCCGGGGCGGATACCGGCTTTACCCGCGGGTGAACTGCCAGTGCAGAACGCGACCTTGCAATCGTCAACGTAGATGTCTCTGCCGGCGAACGAGATTCCAAGTTTACCGGCCAGGAGGTCTTCGCCGGCTTTTAGTTTGTCTAGCCGCTGCATCATTTCATCAACGGGGACGGCAAATCCGATGCCTGAGTCGTACCAATCGGTGCCCTCCATCACTTTGTCCGAACGAGGAGAGAGTGGCGCCATGATTCCGCACAGTCGCCCTCGCAAATCTAGTAGCGGCCCGCCATAGTTGGCGGGTGAAACTTTCGCGTCCGTTTGGATCGCTCGCCCCCATACCCGATCGGTCGCGCTGATCACGCCGGTTGAGACTTGGACGGATGAAACATCATAGCCTTTGCCGACTGCGATCACGGTTTGGCCGACTTTGAGTTGATCGCGAGCGAGCAAAGGGAACGGATTCAGTTTTTGGCTGATTTTGATTTTTAACAACACCAAATTGCGCGAACGATCATGAGCAACCACGGTCGCCGGAATGCGTTTACCGTCAGGTAGTGTGGCTACGATTCCCGATGGTTCGTCGGCTACAAAATAGGCAGCGGTTAAAACGTAACCTTCAGAATCGACCACGACGCCGGTTCCTGCTCCGTTGGATTTCTTGGTGCCGTCTACTTTTCCGGACCCGCCGATGGTTTCGATACCAATGATTGACTCAGTTGCTATTTTGGCAACTTTAGCAATCTGACTTTCAAAATGTTGGTCAGGATCCTGAGCACAAAGCGTTGGAGAGCTGGAAAGCCAGCTGGTGCCAAAGGTTAAGGCCAGTATGAGCGTCACGTTGAGTAGTCGGAGCATCGTGTTTGCTTTGTTAGAAATTGCATCAGGTACCAGCCGCGGATTTCGTCTTAGCAGACAATGGCGACGTTTACGGTAAGTAAAGTCTGGTGCTCAATTCTATCGTCAAAACGGCTTGCTGTGATAGCCGGTGTTGTGATCGACTGTCTTTTGCTTGTAAAAAAATACGCCCTGTCAAGCAGTTGGTTGTTAAAGATGACGTGGGTTTAGTGGCGAGATTGGGCTGGCAAAGTTTGAGTAGAATTCGCGAAAGAAACAACTTTTTCCGCGAAAACCGGCTTGCTATAAAAGTAACCTTGGAACTGATGGCAGCCATTCTTTTTCAAGAAATCGACTTGCTCGATCGTTTCAACGCCCTCGGCAATGACCTCTAGGTTTAGTAAGTCAGACAGCATGATAATGCTGCTGGCGATCACGCCATCGTCGGTGTCAGGAATGCACTTTACGAAAGCTCTGTCAATTTTTAGCTTGTCTAGAGGGAGTTGGCGGAGGTATGCCAACGATGAGTATCCGGTACCAAAGTCATCAATGCTGATTCGGATACCTAGCTGTTTTAGCCGCTCCAGTTTTTGGACGACTTGATCAACGTTATCGATTAGGATTCCTTCGGTAATTTCAATCTCAAGCTTTTCTGGTTCGATGTTGAATTCACGCATTGGGCGTATGAGGCTGTCTACAAAGTCATCGTCTGCGAATTGCAAGGCACTGATATTGACCGAAACGACGATGTCTAAGCCTTGTTGTTTCCACCGGGCCTGCTGTTGACACGCTTGCCTAACAACCCATTTGCTGACTGGAACAATTCGACCGCGGCTTTCAAGCAGCGGGATGAACTTTGCGGGTGAAATGTCTTCGCCATCGAAACTCCATCGTAACAAGGCTTCGGCACCAACCACTTTGTTCGTGGACGTATCGAACTGTGGTTGGTAAACCAAATAGAATTCGTCGAATTCTAAAGCGTCGGCCAATTTTTGATTCATTGCTCGGGCAGAACTTAGCCGGTCGGTCATCTCGCTTCGATAGCAAGCGACGTTCAGTTTGTTGTGTTTTGCGTGATACATGGCGGTATCGGCATACGACAAAAAGTGTTCGCCAGATTGCGCATGATCGGGCCAGATGGCGTAGCCCACACTGGTGCCCAGCGTAACCTCAACTTCGCTCAAGACATATCGAGCAGTTAGGGTTTCGACAAGATCTTTCGCGATTTGATCTGCGTCAGCAATTTGAGTGATACCGCTGCAAAGCACGCAGAATTCGTCGCCGCCAAGCCGGGCGACGCTCATATTCAGACTTGTTTTTGCTGACAAACGTTTGCCAATTTCAACCAGCACTTCGTCGCCAGTGACGTGTCCGAGCGTATCATTGATTTCTTTGAATCCGTCCATGTCAATAAGAAACAAGGCGATTTTGTTGTCTTCGGTAGCGACATCGACGAGTCCTTCGAGTACGTTTTGAAATTGGTATCGGTTGGTTAGGCCCGTAAGTGAGTCGGTTGTTGCCAACAGCTCAAGCTCTTCGCTCCGCTTCTTCAGAGCGCTGCTAAATGCGGCCATGCGTTTGGCTTGGCGTCGGTAGCCAGCCTCGGCTTGCTGACAGCAAAAGAAAGTGCAAGTCGCCACGCCAAGGGCACACGTCAGGTCATCTATATGATAAAAGAATGATGGGCTGCCAAATCCACGCACGAGACAGAAGTAGGCTAGGAAATTCACTGAAGTGATTACGTACCAGATAAACGCCTGCCGGCTGCCGAACAAGTATGAACATACGACGATGGAGATGGGGAAGAAGAACTGGACGTATTCTAATCGGATATCACTAATCGCGACCGAAAGAAGACCAATGCCACCACAAAGAAAGTTGATATTTAAAATAGCCTTGTAGCTTTCGGATTTGCCCATCAATAACCGAATCAGCATGTAGCAAAAAACCTGAGCTTCGCAGATCTGAGTTGCCGCCGAAAATCCTTGGGCCCACAAGTAAATGCAAAAGAATGCCCAAGTTAGAAATGTGATGTCGATTAACAGCCAGGTTCGGAGCGCGCGTACCGTCTTCTCATCGCTGGAAGGAAGAGGGGTGGCGAGTTTCTGGTTGGTTAACAACACTTACTTTTAGCCTTTAAAACGAAATCTAGGCAGCAAACGGTAGGGTCGCGAAGTCGACGGTGACCTCACGGTTACTCATGTTTAGCTTTGCGAAAAGGCAATCGAAAGAAAAATCTGCCCAAGAAATTCTAAAATCCGATCATGATGATTGTGTCGTTTTTGTCGAGCTAGGCAAGAACGCGCAGTCTTTCGTTATTTGGTGTGTTTCACCGCAAAAATAGGGGTGTCAGGTTGTGATAGTTTTGGCTTAGTACTTTGTGACTACTAAAATCGGAGTGCCTTTGAGCTGGTGTAACCACCTGATCACAGCACTTACGATTGTTGGCCGACCCGAAAATTAAGGTGTGACAAAGCACTAGGATCAATTCGCTCGTCCCTTGGCAGTTGAATCGCCAAATAGAGGCCCTAGTGTGATTGCGAAAACACCTGCCGCGTCAGGTGGGACTAGCTGAAGGACGAAAATATCAATCCTGAATATTGAGACAATGTTGAGAGGCTTACGAGGTCCTGATTGCAGTTACCACTCCAGTCACATTTCGATGTGGTTTGACTGCACTTCGTTTCAAAACTCAAATCGATTTGTTCGCCTGAACGATTACTTGCATTGATTCATGCAAGGTTTGGTGACCGCTTTTCGTTTCCGGTTGGGGCAGCGTTTGGAACAGTCACAAATCGAACGATACTCTTTACGGCAAGATTCACAATCGATCAAATGCTTTCCGATTGAACGTTTCAGCGAAACTTTACTGATGCGGTTATTGCAGTACGCTGCTAGGTTACCTCTAACGGTTTGACAACTAATCGTTGTGTCTGTTTTTGGAGTGACCGGCTGGGCTTCGATCAATGAGTAGCTTACAAGCATCAACAGCATTGCGACGGCAAAAGTACACCACAGCAACGTTCGACGTTGCGATGGCTTTACGATTTGCTCAGCGGTTTGAGAGAGCAATCCGGAGGGACATGATTCCCAGTTTTCTATATCGATTGGTTCGCGCGTCATGGAAGTTGAAAGGCGAGAGAGGTGGAGAAGAACTTAGTTTTGAGAAATATCAGGATTGGAAATTGGGTGAACCGATAGTCAAAAATTCTTTTCAAAAGGCGAATTCTATTTTGTTCGGCTCAATCGGAAGTTTAATCGTTTTGGATCATTACAGTTAGCTTACACGAGTTGAAGAAATCAGGTGTTATGAATCTCACTAGAACGCGAAAACATGGATGCTAATTTTTGTTTTCGTAGAATTCCTAACTAATGTTCAAAAGTAAATCAACTAACTGTGTTTTATCGGACTCGATTTGATGCAGCCCTACCTTTTGGGGAGTAACCTCCGCATCCTAGATGTTAGTATGACTTGGCCCACAAGTAAAATCTTTTGCATAAATTGTGGTCGCGGGTAGGAGTACGCGGAAGATCTGAGCTAGGCTGCTTCGGATTCGTGACTTCGCTTTTGATGCAGGATGTGACCGTTGGTGGCTAAGCGAAATGCAGTGTCAATGACTCCTTCGCGGGCCTGTTCTTCTTCTTGTCGATTGACGTCGCCAATTTCGTCAATTTCGACTTTTAGCAATTCAGCCGCCGCCGGTGCCATGCAGTTCATGATTTTCTGTTGAATTACAACGGGTGTGTTTTTCAGTGCTGGGGCCCATAAAGATGTGTCGCAGTGCTTCAGGATTGCTTTGATCTGGTCGTCGGTTAAAGTTGCAAGGCGTTTCATGCCAGCCAGCGAACAACAGGTTTGTTCGGCTGATTGGTTTGAGTCTTGACAGTCATCAATGTAATGTTCGTTTGCATCGCTTGCTTGTGTTGTTTTGGCAACGTGGGACTTAAGCAAAGACGAATCGTTGGTTGGCAGTCCCCTGCCCTTTGGCGTTTCCTCTTTAATCTGGTCAAGAAGTGTTCTTACGTTGTCAATCGACAGGCGTTTAAAGACCGGTAAAGTAACCGAAGGCGGCAACTCAAATAGGACTTTCGCTGCTAATTTGAGTTTGTCACCGTGCAATTTTCTTAGCTTCGGCATGGTAGTGTTTTCTGTTGCTAACGAAACGTGCCGGGGGCGCCGAACACGCCTTGGCTAGTGGAAGTCCGGGCAGCTGGCGCGTTGTTTGCTTCTGGTGCGGTAGACGCTGGTGCCGCCGACGGGAACTCGGGTGCGTCGATGGAATCCAAGAATGGCTTTTTGCCGGCTCGTGTCTGAGCGGCGATTTCTATTTGTCGTTGCAAGTTGGGAGTTAACGAAATTGAAGTCGTTCGAATCCGACTTTGATGGTTCTCAGTTTCGCCAGCGGTATTGGCTTCCGTAAACGACGCCTGCTTAATTTTATTTTTATTTGAATTGGATTGCTTGTCCGATGGTTGCTCCAACACGGCGGAACTTGATCCCAGCACACGGTAGGGATGCTCAGAATCAACGCTTTCGGATTTTTTAATTTTGCCGGCCAGCAAGTTGATCGACTGTTCGGCTCGAATGATCTTACCATCAGTACCTTTAAATACCGGCAAGAGCGTAACGGATTTACGATAACCACCGACTTTGTCCCATGGAATCCAAATGCTATACGAACCCCCTAAAGCCGATTCGCTATAATGTGATTGAAATTCGCTGGCTCGGAAAACAAACTTTTTGTCCGGTTTCCTTTTTGATCCTGAATCTTCGTCAAAGCCGTACACGATCAATTCACCGTCAGCCTTAACTGCATTGTTTTTAGCATCGTAGAAGTAAAGCCGACCACCTAGGCCTCGAATGCTGGGCGAGCCCGGTTTTTCATAGACGGCAAAGTTCCAAATCGCGGCCATTGTCTGCGGTGGCATTGCTTCTTCGGAAGGATCTTGCTTTTTATTGGCCAAGGCTTCAACCGGATTCCAAATCGAATTCTTTTCGCTAACTCGCATGGAGTCATTGACGATCGAGCAACCGTTAAATAGGACCAGACTTGCTGCGGCAAGGACAATCAATCGTTTCATGGGAATCATTTGGCTGAAAACCTAGTTTGGTATGCTTATTGTCTTGGTTGTAACCGGTCGTCAAATAAGAACGCGTTAAACAGAAAACTAGCGACGTTTTAAAAGATTCAGGAGAGGTCGGTCGGCGGACCGTGCTTCTGCTTTGGTTTGCTTTGCCGTAGATCCGGATCCTCCGGCGTTCGGATGATTTCTCGTTGTAGGTGTGCTACCTAAAACCGGCTGCCCTGGGTTTTGAATGACCGGTTGCATCAAGCCAGTTGGGTCGGCATCTGGGTAGAACGTTTCGACCGCTTCGCCGATTTCCACATCTGCCCCAAAATCGGTGCTGCCGTAAACATCGGCCACATCGCTCATGCACCAATGCATTCGACCCGTCGCATCGTGATTCAAGTTGGTCAGGTCGCCATCGTTTGTCACCAAGGTTGGGGTCATGATGATCAACAATTCTTGCCGCGACGAGGTATCCGATTCGAATTTGAATAGTGGCCCAATTACCGGCAAATCTGAGATGATCGGTGCGCCTCGTTCAGCGTGCACTTTCTCCTCGGTGATCAAGCCGGAAAAGACAACTGTTTGTCCTGACCGAGCACTGAGGGTCGTTTGAGCTTCGGTCATCAGAACTTGTTGAGCCCGAATGATCGATCCGTCAGCTGCTACGCCAACGGCGGTACCTGCTGCCTCGGGGCCGACGGAAGACTTTTCTGCGGTAACTGTCAAAATGATTAATCCGTCCGGGCTTACGCGGGGTGTAACTTCCAAGATAACACCCACATCGCGAAATTCGATGTCCTGGGTCAAACCGAAGTTGGTCTGAGTCGAACCCGAGATACGGGCAACCGAGGCACCGATCGCAACTCGGCCCTGCAGGTTCTCCATCGTCATAATCTGAGGTTTGGACAACACGCGAACGGCCTGGCGATCCTTCAGAGCTCGCAACAAAATACTGAGTGATTCATTGCCAGCCGAAAGCACCAATCCGCCGAATCCTAGCGACGAATTCACTCGGCCTACGTTCAAGTTGGAGAGGGCTTGGCCTGCCAAGGTTTCTTGAAAAGTTGCGTTTGCGTTCGCGATTTCGCCCGAGTTAAAAGGGAAACCAATTCCATCCAACACACCGTTGGCAGCTACCGAAGTGCCTCGGTCAAACAACAGGGAATCTTGAATGCCCAGTTCGACGCCGAATTCTTCGACGGCGTCTAAGTCAACTTCAGCGATTAGTACTTTTACTTGGACCATCGGCGGACGGCGATCCAGTGAGATAATGATGTTTTCGATTTCAGCGATGTATTCCGGCAACGCACTGACGATCAAACTGTTGCTAACCACTTCTGGCGTCACGATGACGGCTCGATTTACTGCCGGTACGCCCGTGTTTGTTCGCGGGTCAGCATCAATCAAATCGGTTCGGCCATCAAGGTAGGTGTTGATAGCTTCAGCAACGTCTGCAGCCGGTGCATTGCTGAGGCGATAGACTTCAGTTGTAAAGTTGTTGACCGCGCGAGTGTCCAAGCGATTCAACAGGTCCTCGATGATCTGCAAGTCACGAGCAGGTCCGGCGGCAATGATCGTGTTGGATCGAGGCTCGATCGAGAATCGCAGGTTGATCAACGATGCTCCGTCGGCACCACTACCGGTTTGCAATGGCAGATTTGATGCACCACCTCCAGCTTGCGGGCCAGCGTTTTGAGCATTAGCGGCGAAAAGTGTATTCAGCATGTCAAAAATTGTTTGAGCGTCGCTGTGGGTCAAGCCAAATACTTTGATCTGCGATTCGGCATCTGGGAGGCGATCGAGTTGGTTGACCAATTCGACAATCAATGGAATTGATTGGGCGGGGCCCGTAACAATCAAAGAGTTGCTATTGGCGTCGGCCGTGATCCGTACGTCGAACAAGATTGCGCTACGAATCAATTCGCCTTGTCCATCGCGAGTTATCAAGGACAGCATGGTTGAACGAAGTTGCGATCGGGTGCCGGAGGCGTCTGGTGCAACATTGTTCTGCTGCACGTTTTGGTTAGTGCTTTGCGGGGCAAAGGCCGTGCCAGCGCCCTGTTGTCCACCGTTGATTGCGTTTTGAATCACGAACGCAACATCGGATGCCAGTGTATTCCTCAATGGGATCACGCGTACTTCGTCGGCGGCTCCGCCTTCTACTGAAGCCACATCAATTGATCGGAGGAAATCAGCAGCTGAATTCAAAATCGCTTGGCTGCCTTTTACCGTCACCTGGTTACTACGGAAATCGGGGATAACTTCAACTGCAGTCGCTGGGATACGAGTTTCACCGTCGGCGACAGTGATTTGCCCAAAGAAACGTTGCAGGCGATCCGCCGCGTCGGGGGCAGAGATGTGTTTCAAGCTAAAGGTGCGAAAGTCGCGAGTGGCTGTGTCGCCTGGACTGACATCAAAGACTTTGACCAAATCGCGAACCGCTTGAACGGCCTCAGCCGAACCAACGACAATCAACGCGTTTGGGTTGTTTGTAGCGCTGATGTTGGCAGGCCCGGTGATTTGGCTGTAACTAGTGTCGTAGATTTCTTGGACGCGTTCTTGGATCAAATTGCCGCGAGCGTTCTGTAGCAGGATGCTGGCCTGCGTTGGTTGACCAGACTTTGCTTGTTCGGACAAACGATTGATTTCTCGTCTGACGATCGCAACATCTGCGGGAATACCGGTCAACGTTATCTGACCGGTGACCGGGTCGCGGGAGATCAAAACCTGACCTTGAAGACCTTCAATGCCTTGGATTGGCGTGCCCTGTGGTGGGTTTTGGACTGGTAATTGGACTGGCGCTGCGAGGGGAGCTTGCTGCTGATAAGCCACTTGTTGTACTGGCTGGGTTTTGGCGGCCGGCGTACTCGAGTCCAGTTCCGACATTAGCTGGTGCCATTGAGCAGTCAAATCAACAGGGCGTTCGTGTTGTAGTTTGCCGGTTTCACGGTCAACCAGCATCACCATCGATACAGACGCCGCCGCGTGGTCAGGCGCGCCCTTAATTGCTACACGAACAAATCGACCATCGCCGGACGCAGTGACGGTTAACCGGTCACCAAACGCGTCGACAAGCTTTTGTTCAAACTGCAGAACCGAGATCGACTTTAGTTGGTGAACACCGGTAAGCCTTGTTGCAGGGCTATTGTAAGCAGCGGTAGCTACCCTTGGTTTCGCAGATGCGGTTGGATGTAATAAGGCTTCAGCGGTTGCCTGAGTGACATTGGGTATGCTTTCAGTAACAACAGCATGCGTCCGGTCAGCGATCGCTTGTGAAGAAACTACTCCCGTTTGCAGCAAACGTTGAGCCGCTTGTCTGGAAATGCCGTTTAGGTCCAAACGCTCTGTTTGTATCGCAGCGGTGGGGCTCTTCGACCGTTGTGTTTCCCATGTTGGTCTCGGAGGCTTAGTCTCGTTTAGAAACTGTTCCAACGAAGGGGCTGGAGGAGTAACCTGCGTCCTGTTTGTTTGAGCGTAAGTGGTTGATCCAAACCAAAGTCCAGCGGTCACAGCGAGTGTTGTTGCACCAATTTGGAGTGTCGATCCCAGTCTCGAGAATCGGATGGTCATATTCAAATCCTATATTTTGTGTCGGGCCGCCGCAATGTTAGCAGCAGTATGGCTAGCGTTCATGCAAGCCGCTGGATAGTTTGTGTTTTCGGCAACCGCTCGCCAGCCCGTAGAACAAAAACAATGGTTAGCACCGGAAATATCGAATTCTTTTGACATTGCCTGTGAAAATGGGAAGAATGGCAAGGCTGTTCTGATTGGGGGTGGTGACTTGTCGGCGAGGGTACATAAGTCGGTTCGAAGCAGTTCGGAGGCCTGGTTCGCCCGTTAAAAATCAGTGTTTTGATCGCAAATCGTAATTTTATAGCCTGTAAAGTTCGCCTTCTGGTGAATAGCCGCCTAATATCAACTCCGTCAGTTGACTTACAGGGTTTACTCAGTTGAAATTTGGCTTTGGTAACGGAAAACTGCCGATGATGACTAGAGATCTGCTGCGAAATTTAAAACACAAAGTGTTCTGAATACAAGCTCGACGCGCAAGCGAGTGCATCATCAAAAATATGCACTCGCTTGCGCGTCGAGGTTATATTTCGGTTCACTCAAAATCAGCGGCGCAATTAAATTGGTTTGATCCGTCGCTTGCCCATTTTTATTAGACCCAAAAACTAACCCACCACGAGACACCACTCCTATGACCCCTCGAACTCAGCAACGCGCGATCGCCGGGGGACTGATTTGGCTCGGTTTGATCGCAGGGATTGTCTTTTTGTGCAGAACAGTATCCGAAACTAATCCGGAAGCGATTGGCGATTTGGTTACTTACGCGAGCCACCAACGGCATTCGATTGAGGTCGAGTGTGGTGTTAGCCTGCCGTTGAAGCCCGGCGATCCAATTTATCGAGACGGTAGTGACGATGCGAAACCGATCGGAATGGTCTGGTCATCTAAGCTTCAGGATGGCGGGGGTACTCGACTGTCGGTTCAGATGTATGCGACCTGCCCTACCATCACCAGCGAAGACTACTTCGTATATCGAGAAGCGGCTGATTCGGTCGATTGGATGTTGCGAACGATGTTTCACGAAGAAAAGCAAGAAGAGCTCAAAGCTCTGATTCAAACCGCGGTTCAAAAAAATCAAGCTGATCTAGTGGACGCGTTTAAGCCTGTGGTCGTAAAGTCGCTCAAAGAAGCCTCGGGTTTAATTCGAAAGGATCTTGCCGTTGCGTTTGAAAAACGTCAGCCGCAATTGACAAAGCTTAGTGAGCGTTATCAAACCGAAGTTTTACAAAAGAAACTCGTGCCGGTCTTTCAAGAAGAGGTTTGGCCGATCGTTCAATCCGAGAGCGAACCGCTGGTATCTGAGATCAGTCGCGAGATTTGGGATGAGGTTTCGGTGTTTGGATTTGGTTGGCGTTTTATTTACGATCAAACTCCGCTGCCGAAAAAACAGCTGACCGAAAAGAAGTTCAAACGATTTGTCGAAGAGAAAGCCAAACCGATTATTGCGGCTCATCTAGATGAAATCTTAGTGTTA
This sequence comes from uncultured Pirellulaceae bacterium, assembly GCA_964555525.1. Taxonomy (GTDB): domain Bacteria; phylum Planctomycetota; class Planctomycetia; order Pirellulales; family Pirellulaceae; genus Mariniblastus. The sequence goes on along the minus strand of CAZKTR010000014.1, from coordinate 1,889 downwards.
CAAAAGAAGATCTCGGCTAAAGTCATAAAGAACGAGAAAGTTAAGCGGGCCTTGCGCGAAAGCATTCAGGCGGCGACCAACGACCCAGAGCTGCAGCAGCTTTTGGGCGACGTATTGCAGGATGTATTGGTCAATAATCCACGTTTGCAAGACGCGATGAACAAGCAGTGGAGTTCTGCCGAGGCTCAACAGGCGTTCGCGCTGGCTAATAAAAAATTGGATCCAGTTATTCGAAAGATTGGCATTTCGTTGTTTGGCACACCTGAAGAAGGGGTCACCCCAGAATTTGCCAGCGTTTTGCGTCGAAGGATTTTGCATAAGGACTCGCGGTGGTTGACGCTTAAGATTGTCGATCCGGTGGCCAATGAAGCGTTGGGGGAAAGCGCTGCCATGCCGCTAAATTTGTCGTTGCGAATATTGAATCAGCATTCTGCGGCGCCTGTTACATTACAAAGGTCATCCGAGTGAGTGAAGCAAACACTGAGAATGAGGTTGGTGGGGGTGTTTCCAGTGCTGACGAAATTTCGCTAAAAAACTTGTCGGTGCGAGCCGGCAAACAGACGCTCTTGAACGATGTGGATATCCAGTTTCCCGCGGGTGAGATATCGCTGGTCGTTGGGCCCAGTGGCGTTGGTAAGTCAATTCTGTTGCGAATCGTAGCAGGGCTAATTGATAAAAACGAACAGGGGATCCACTGGACGGGGAATGTCAAAATTGGCGATCAACATGCGGTCGCTGGAAACGCAGGAGTTGTATTTCAGTCGTTTGCTTTGTTCGATGAAATCTCGCCTGCGAGTAATCTTGATTTCGCAAAATCGTTTGGAGCACTGCACGCCAGTCCGGCGACTTCTGATGAGCTGTTGGATCGTCTAAGAGTCCCCAAGCAAGTGCCAACGTCGCGATTGAGCGGCGGTCAGCGGCAGCGTTTGGCGATTGCCAGGACATTGGCGTATAACCCATCGGCAATTCTCTATGACGAGCCGACTTCGGGTTTGGATCCAGAGACCGGCAAGCAGGTTGCGGGATTGATTCGCGAGGTGCACGACGAGTTTGAAAAGACGTCGGTTGTCGTGACGCATGATTACGTTTCCCTGTTGCCGATCGCGGACCGAATCTTTTTGGTCGACTCTGGTGTTGGCAAGTTGGTTGAGCTTCCCAAGGAGGACTGGCAGCGGATTCCGGAAATCCTAGAGCCTTTGGCCAGTGCGACGACCAAACGACACGAGGAAGTGGAAGAGCGTTCGACGGTCGGTAGCATCGCGGCGTGGTTGGGCGAGCTGTTTTGTTCGACGACGAATTTCGTGTTGGCGATGGTAACTGCGTTGTTTAGTTTGATTCCCGTTTGGCGTTCGCCGGCTTGGGGGTTGCGGTTCTTTGGTCACTACTCACGGATGGTGTTTGGGCCAACCGCGATCATTTATTTGGTTGCATCGGGATTGATTTCGGGGTTCGTAACGACGTACTTCACGTTTAAGTTCCTGCCGTATTCGGCTTATACTCAACCGTTGTTAGTCGAGGACTTGTTGACGGTGTTGGGGTTTGCGATGTACCGCATTTTTGTGCCAGTCTTGTCCTGTGTATTGATCGCGGCTAGGTGTGGAGCAGCGGTCACGTCTGATATCGGAGGTCGGCAATTCGGCAATCAGATCGATGCCATGAAAACCTTTGGGGCTCGGCCGATGTTTTACTTGCTCACGCCGATTGTTTGGTCGTTTTTGATTGGAACGCCGATTCTTTGCTACGCTGCTTTTTACGCAGCAAAGTACACCAGTTTGGTAACGTTTGTGATGAGCAATCCAGAATATGGCCCCGACTTTTGGCAAATGCACTTTAACCGTGGTTTGTTGATTCCGGAGCAATTTACCTACCGTGGGTTTGGCTGGTGGCTG
>CAZKTR010000013.1:0-23350 GCA_964555525.1 uncultured Pirellulaceae bacterium | reverse complement strand
GGTTTGGCGGACAAGTGGTATCCGCACCAAGAGAGCATTCGCGTGCCTTTGATCGTATGCGACCCACGCATGCCCGCAGAAATGCGAGGCACCACGGACGACAATCTAACCTTAAACGTTGACCTAGCACCGACGATTTTGAATGCGGTCGGGCTGAAAGCACCCAGCAGCATGCAGGGGACGGACCTTTCGCCTTTGTACCTAAAAGACAAATCAGATCAGCCCGTTTCTTGGCGAACCGAGTTTCTCTACGAACACCCCACGATCCAAAACAAAGATTTCATCCCACGATCCGAGGCGTTGGTAACCAAAAAATGGAAGTACATGTTTTGGCCCGAGTTCGAACGCGAGCAGTTGTTTGACCTGACCAACGATCCGCACGAAGAAAACGATTTGGTCAGTTCTCAAGTAGAGCAGCTAAACCTAATGCGCGAGCGTTTCCATCGGTTACGCAAGCAGGCTCAAGGCCAACCAAAAACCGATGCGAAGCAGTAGCCCTCTATCGACTCATTGGCCCAGCACATCAACGAGTGGCCGTAGTGCGATATTCCACCAGTACCAAATAACCGCCAGCGGCGCCACGACCGCCAGCAAAATATAGCTGACCGTAGTGATTACCTTCGTACGGTTGGTGAAGCGTTGACTGAACCACATCAACAACAGACCTAGCGGTCCAGTACAAGCGATCATGCCGACCACGAACATCCGATTGTTAGCGACCGCTTGAAACGTTGCCGCTGGATCCGTGGTCGTCACTTCTTTTGACTGATCGGCTTGGTCGTCGACTAGGCTGATCGCATTCGGGGGCACGATCAAGTCGCGACAACCAGCGCCGCACTGACCACAAAAGTTGTCGTTGCACAGCAGCGCACAACCGCAAGCACGACAAAAATTGGCTGTCTGAATCTCAACAGGTCGAGTTGTAATCAGTTCGTTCATCGGCTGTACAAAATAGGTGAGGGGGTAAGCGCGGCCCATAACAGCCTAGTTCGCTCACGCGAATTCCGCTCAAAACACACCGTCTTACAACACCAATCCTGCATCACCCGGACCGGAAGTCACGATTTTGACGGCGATCGTGCCTTGTTCGCACAACGTGGATGCCCAATAGCTTTGGTTTGCCCCCATTTTACATCATAGCGTCAGGCCAAGTTTTATCGCACTTTATCGCATTTGGAGGTCGTTACAAACTTGTTGCAATATGCTGGCTTCAACTCGATACAATGATAATGTCGCTTTCCTATCGCAATCTGTAAAAACTGGGATGACCAAAATGAACGCTGTGCTTGCCTGCTGCCGCCGATCAACTGACTCGCTCAAGTCCAGATCACTCAATTCGTCCACCGCCACGAGATTAATTGCTGCGATGCGATTACTGTCATTGCTGGCAGTTTTCAGCTTATTCTCGACCAGTAGTCTTTGTTTGGCTCAGACAATATCTCCGACACCTGCCTCGCCTACGCCTCAATCAACTGAGGCACCTATGGCGGCGACCGACATCACGAAGAATCTGACGGTGAGCCCGCCAGTGACTCACAAAAACTTGTCGGTCTATTTCCTGCATCGACAAGATCGTGACGACCGCGAATTCCTGACGCTCAACGAAGGGCTCAAGTCCGGCTTAGTAACCGTCACTGAAAAACAGCAAGAACAAGTCAACCAATTGGTAATCGACAACAAGTCCGACAAACCACTGTTTCTACAGGAAGGCGATCGTGTTACTGGTGGTAAACAAGACCGTACGATCTATTCAAGCTTAGTCGTGAAAGCCAAGAGTGGCCCGATGCCGATTCCGACCTTTTGTGTTGAGCAATCGCGCTGGCAGGCCGGCAGCCTTGGAAAAAACTTCTCAGCCAATGCCAACCGAGCGTTTGCTTCGAATGCCGTCCGCAAGGCTTCCAAACTTTCTAAAAGCCAAGGGCAAGTTTGGGATGAGGTTGGAAAAACGAAAACCCTGCTTCAAAAGGCCGTTGGGAATTCAAACAAGACCTCCAGTTTGAATGAAGCGCTTGATAGCAAGCAAGCGATCGATTCGACCAAGGCTTACGTGACAGCCTTAGGAAAAGCCGCCGATCAACACAAAGATCTTGTCGGCGTGGCGTTTGCGATCGATGGTCAAATCATGGAAATCAATATGTACCCCGGCTGCCCTTTGGTCAAATCGGTGTATCCGCGTTTACTAGAAACCTATGCATTGGACGCAGTCGTCGACCAGAAAAATGCTAAGAATAAACCCACGCAAATCGCGGCTGTACCCAAAAAAGAAAAAATTCTAGAGCTGATGAAAGCTTCTGCAACCAAGAAGGTTCGCGCCGAGTCGATCAACGGATCGAACTCGCTCAACATTGACGCGTTGGTTGGCGAATCGCCTGATAACCGGCTAAGGCTGTTCCGCTGCGAAACTGATTTTGAAAAAGCACGCGTTCATACTCAGTGGATGTACAGCCAGCCCGTACCTGCTGGTAGAGCTCAGTCGAATCTACCATTCAACATCAACGACTTAAACGCCAACGATTTCAACAACAACGATGTGCTGCCGAACCTTGCTCCACAAATACAGCAGGAAGTGCAGCCTGTTTTACCTCCTCAGCCAATGCCACTCCAGCAGCAGGCTCCACCGACAAAAAGTGCCCCAGAAAAATAGTCTGAACAATTGGACGCCGGCAATCTGGCTAGACCTACCCCCACTTCGTTGTCCCGAAAACCGATCCAATTTTTTTTGAAACAGTTGCCAAGATCCCTGCAACGCCTGCGAACGCTGTGTAATTATCAGTAAAAACCGGCTCCTGCGGCTGCAATCGCGTATCCAACAGGCAACAACAATGGCGACTCCACCATGACTTCAAAAGAAAACCAACGTAGCTCCCTCGTAAACTGGCTGTTCGCAGTCGATCGAATCTTACGCGGCGAATCGATACCGCTAGATGCCGACGAAAATCACGATTTCCAATTCCCAGTCGTCGGGGTCTCGGTGGTCGTAATTGCGATGGCGGTAATCTACGGATTTTGCATGGGCGTTTTTTCGCTGATCCATGGCGCCGAAACCAGCGAGTATTCGCGGGCGTTAATGCAAACCTTCGCTTCAATGACGAAAGTTCCTCTGCTTTATAGCCTGACGTTGATCGTCACCTTTCCTTCGCTGTACGTTTTTAATGCGCTGATCGGATCCCGACTAAAAGTGGCACCGGTGTTTAAATTATTGCTCGCCTCATTAGCAGTTAACTTGGCAGTGCTGGTATCGTTGGGACCGATTTTGGCTTTCTTTTCAGCCAGCACACCAAACTACTCGTTCATCGTCCTTCTGAACGTCCTGATCTTTACGACTGCCGGCGTGTTGGGCTTGATGTTCTTGGTCCAAGCCTTGAATCGTTTGGCAAATGCGACGGCACAACCAGACGATGAAAACGAGCAAACCAGATTGCCTCTGAGCTCGCGCATGGAAATGAAAAAAACCAAACAAACATCCACCAAAACCCCGTATACAATCTCAGACGAGCCCGATCCTATCGAAGCCACGTTGATTCCCAGTGCAATTCAGTCGAGTCCTAGACAGCCACTCAACCGACATGTCAAAAAAGTTTTTGCTTGCTGGGTGCTGGTCTTTGGACTGGTCGGTGCACAAATGGGATGGGTACTCCGGCCGTTCATTGGATCGCCCAACCAACCGTTTCAGTTCTTCCGGCCTCGCGAGTCAAACTTTTTTGAAGCGGTTGTGAACGCTTTCTGGCAGATGTTCTCTTAGTTTAAACTTAAAACGAGAACATCATGTACTCATTACGAGAACTCTCGGCTCGGACATTTGGCACCATCGATCAAGTGCTGACCGGATCGGCGGCCAGTCCGATCATTGGCAGCTCCCACCAGTCTTCCTCCCGCATCAGACTTCGCACTGCCGCGTTGATCGTACTGGTCGCGGGTCTAAGTTACGGATCAGCAATGGGTTGCTACGCGGCAGTGGCGAATCAACGAGCATGGACAGAGCAATGGTTGCAGATGTTGTATTCTGGGATGAAAGTCCCACTGTTGATTTTGGCAACACTATTGATCGCGCTACCAAGCTTTTTTATCCTCAACACATTGTTTGGGTTGCGACAACATTTCAAAGAATCACTCAAAGCGATCCTCTTGGCTCAAGCGGGTTTGGTGATCATCTTGCTCTCACTGGCTCCCATTACGTTGTTCGTTTACGTTTCCGTGTCGCCGATGCAACGAGCCTATTCGCTAGCCGTACTTTGGAATGCCATCGCCTTTGGTGGCTCCAGCGTTACGGCCCAGCTTTTGCTACGTAAGAACTATCGGCAACTGATCCGCCAAAATCCAAAGCACCGAATGATGGTGTGGGTGTGGATTTTCGTTTACGCATTTGTGGGGATCCAAATGGCTTACGTATTGCGGCCATTCATCGGCAGCCCGTCTGATGAGATTAGCTTCTTTCGAGAAGATCCTTTTGAAAATGCTTATGTGAAAGTCTTTCAGTTGATTTGGTCGGCGACTGACTTATGGTTTTAGAACTGAGCCAAGCAATCTACAATATAAAGATTCATTCCTGAGCCCCAGCGACGTATCTTACGTGTCCTCGACTACATCCTCCAACACGCCCAATAGTCACTGCTCTCGCACCGTCAAATCGGTGTCATTGCCTTTGCGCCTATCGGTCGCCTGCTTACTCTGCTTCCTTACTGTGCCAGGCTGCTTAACCAAACACGAAAACGAACTGGTCGTTTACTCGGCGCTTGATCGAGAGTTTTCGCAGCCGGTACTAGAAAACCTTGGTAGTGAACTGCAGATGCAAGTCCGAGTCAAATACGATCAAGAATCCAACAAAACCGTCGGACTGGCCACAGAGCTCATTCAGACCAAACAAAACCCAAAAGCAGACATTTTTTGGAACAACGAAATTTTGCACACAATCCGTCTTGAACGGCTTGGTTTGCTCGAGCCGATCACCGAAGCAGATCTAAACCGTTTTCCCCAAGCGTATCGCTCGCCAACGGGTCATTGGTGCGGGTTTGCGGCGCGGGCGAGAGTTTTGATTGTAAACACGGACCTGCTTCCAGACGCAAAACAACGGCCAAATTCAATTCGCGATTTGGCCGACCCTAAATGGGCGGGCAAGTGCACGATGGCGCGGCCTGTCTTTGGGACCTCGGCCACTCATGCGGCTGTCTTACTCAGTTCACTTGGTGATGATCAAGGCCTAAAACTTTTAGCCGACATGACCAGCAACGCCACGATCCAAGGCGGCAACAAACAAGTCGCTCAGAAAGTCGCCGCGGGCCAGTTTGCTTTTGGGTTGACTGACACCGACGACGCAATGATTGAAATCGAACGAGGCGAACCGGTAGTGATCTTGTTCCCGGATCAACGAGAGGATCAATGTGGGACGCTGTTGATTCCCAACACACTTGCGATTATCAAAAACGGGCCGAATCCGAGTCGAGCCCAGCAGATGCTTAAACGATTGCTGGAGGCTGACATTGAAAGCCGACTGGCCACCGCCGACAGTACTCAGCTGCCCTTGGCCAACGACATCGATCCTAACCAACGCTCCGGAGTCATGGCAAAGTGGCTCTCCGTAACTCGTGGCGAAAACGAGACGTTCAAACTGCCAAAATTAAAAACCATGTCCGTGGACTTTGGTTCCGCGGCTGAAAGCTGGGACCGGCACAAGCAGGCGTTGAAAGAGCTAACGGGTGAGTAGCCCACCACAAACGGCAAGGTAACGTTCTAGAAGTGCATTTATTCAGCCCAACTTCACTAGTTCCACTTGATGACTTGCCTTGAAAAGTGCCTGAGCGATACCGGGTATTCTCTACCAATCGAAGTAGAGCAACATCTTGGAATCTTCGCGGTGGATCATAAATTTTCCCGCCTCTGGGTTCTTGACGGTTGAGCAGGTTAGCTAAACTTGGTAGCGTATTCGGTTTGCCAAAGAAAGTTTCTTGGCGATTTTGAAATCAAGGCTCGGTCGCCATGTAGTTTGCGCGGCCGGATGAGCTTTTTGTGGCCGTCCTTTGCTTGAAACGAGTACCGATTCGTTTGCGGGAGACGAGCTTATAACCAAATTTTTTTAAGGAAAGAAAATGAAGAAATTTTTCGCCGCAGTTTTCTGCACGTTGTTGATCGCCGGTACGTCTTTTGCTCAAGACGCAACTCCAGTTGCTGCTGCCGCTGAAGCCGTTCAAGCCGTCGCAGATACCGCTCAAGCTGCAACCCCAGAAGCCGCACCAATCGCTGTCCCAGAAGCCGCTCCAGTCGCAACTGCTCCAGTGACATCCGATATTGTCGAAGGCACCATTGTCAACGCACCCGTCGTAAGCGAATACTCAATGGCCCCAATGGCTCCAATCCAATCGAATTGTGGTTGTAACGGTGTTCCAGTGATGGGCCAGTCAATTGTTTCAGCCCCGATCATTTCGGCTCCTATGGCTTCAGCCGATCCAGTCGTTACTGTGCCTGCTGCTTCATCATGTGGTTGTGGCGCTGCTCCAGCCCCCGCACCCGTTTCAGCTTGCGGTTGCGAAGCCGCGCCAGCTGCCCCAGTTTGCTGCCAACCGCGTCAGCGTCGTCAAATCGTTCGCGGTGCAGTTTCAAACTTGCGTTCGCGTCGTAGCTGCTGCTGCAACTAGTTTGCATTCACTTCAGCTGGCTTTGGTTTTTTCTGGTAATCTAAACGTCGCTTGTGCCCCCACAAGTGACGTTTTTTTACGTTTTTGCTCGGTAGTGAAGAACCAAAACCGGATTGATTCTATGATCACCAAATTGACAACTAAGCCACTGACATATTGGGGCTTGCCAGCGCTGGTAACGCTTTTAACAACCACTGTAGCGATCGCGCAACAATTAGAACTAGAACCAGAAAGTTCGACGCAAGCGGAGGAGAGCTCCGTCATTCTAGAATCCACGGAACAAGAATCCCCCGTCGCAAAACCGCGAAGTTTTCCAAAGCAAAAAGTCGCCGTACACGACATCCCTTCTCCGCGTAATCAAACCCCATCTAGCTGGATCGTCGATCTTACGGGGTCAGTATCTCCGGAAGCAATCGACTACATTGACCGTGTTTGCGATGAGGTTAATGCCGCGACCAAACGTGAAATGTGCGTCGTTGTGGTCGACAGTATTCAAGGCAACGACCATCGACACTTTGCCAAGCAACTCTTTAACCACTGGGGTGTGGGAAACAAGAAGAACGTTCCGTTTTTTTCAGGCGACTGGTCCGACAACGGCATCCTGCTGTTTTTTGCAATGAATGAACGTAAAGTCGAATTAATTCTTGGCCACGGTATCACTGACCCTAAGCGTGAGAAAGTCGCCCAGAAAATCATCGACAACCAAGTCATTCCCAACATGAAAGCGGACGACCCGGATTCGGCGATGTACCAAGCCATCCGCGCCTGTGCGACTCAACTGGTTGGCGTTGCCGATCTCAAGGCTCCAGTTTTGCTGCCGTCGGTAGCGGGAGAGCGTTCCCAGCCACGTGGTCCTCGTCGACAACAACGCGGCCCCGTAACTTGGTGGCCTTGGCTGGCTGGTGGAGGACTATTGGGCGGTTTTGGCTTACTGATCGGCGGACGCCACTACTACCGCTACCGCAATCGCCAATGCGAGAACTGCAAGATTGACTTAATCCTTTTGGAAGAAGATCAAGACGATCAGTTTTTAGATCCTGGGCAGCAAATCGAAGAACATCTTGGTAGTGTGGATTACGACGTCTGGGCTTGTCTCGAATGCGAAGAAGTCATCTGCAATCGCTACGGTAGATTATTCACTCGCTACTCACGTTGTCCGGATTGCCGCTACACGACCGTTCACAAAATTGAATCAACCATCGCTTACGCGACATACTCACACGGCGGTAAAGTCATGGTACGTGAGACATGCCAACACTGTGACTACCATCGTCGCTATACCTACCTGACTCCTCGAAAAGTCAAAACCAAGTCCTCCGGCGGATCCAGTTTCAGCGGATCATCTCGCGGTGGCGGCAGTGGTTTTGGGGGAGGAAGGTCTTCCGGCGGAGGAGCCAGCGGCAGCTGGTAAAGTGGGAACATCCTGTAAACTTGTTTAAAGAAACCTTAAGGTGGAAGTTATGACCAGTATTTTATTAAGGGTTTCAATTTCGGCGATTTTTTCGTGCCTTAGTTGGGGAGTTTCCTGCGGTCAAGAATTAGACATGATTGTGATTGGTGACACGGCGGAGAAAGCCAAAGAGTTGATCGACCGCCACGACGGAATCGAAGCAAGCCTCGCGTATACAAAAGTCGTCGACGGAAAGCGTGTACTTGGTGTACCAACTCTTTCTTATTCGCTGTCATTGGAACGCTGCATCCTAATGGTTACAGTTGATTCTGACAAAGGGGTTGTTACAGACATCGAATACGGGGTTCACGATAAATCAGTCGCTCCTGTTCCACAGAAACAGTATAGGATTAAATCGGTTCGACAGTTTGTGTTTTCCCACAAGGGAATCCAAAAGAAAATTTCTATTAACACCAAACTAAAAGAGGTTGACGCATTAATAGCTCAAAAGTGGAAAAACAGAAAACTGTCTGGACGAAAGTATTGGATTGATGGAAAGGCGGTTGAGTTCGATACCGACGATTCCGGCGCTATTACATCAATTACGGTAGCAGGGGAAAAGGTCGAACATTTAGACATGTTGTATTTGTCTCCAGTGTTTGCCGACCGTTTCAGTAATTTGCGTGCAGGAAACAACCAAGGCGAAACTGCTGAGGAAGGCAAAACTATTGAGGAAGGCGCTGGGGACTAGCCTCAAACCTCAAAAACATCACTTGAACCGTAGCGATCGGCAACGTGAATTGTAAGATCGTCCCCCAAAATCTGCTGGTGAATTTCGCGGGCGCGGTTAGGATCGTTGTTCTCTTCAGACAAGTGACAAAGGCAAGCCCACTTCAGCCGATCGGTATTGGCAACTTTTAACAAATTCGCCGAATCCTCGTTCGACAGATGTCCGCCAACGCCACTGATACGTTGTTTTAAGCTTTCTGAATACGGACCATTGGCCAGCATCTGAGAATCGTAATTGCTTTCAATCACGACGGCGTCCAACGATTCAAGCACTTCCTTCAGGCCTTCAAACACATGGCCCAAGTCCGTCAAGATCCCGACCCGACTCTCGTGATCCTCTACCACAAACGCTACCCCATCAACGCTATCGTGAGGAGTCGGCACGGTATGAACCGTCACGCCGCCAAAGGAGATCGAATCACCAGCAGCAAACAAACGGATACGATTTAGCTGGCCTAGTTTTTGGCGGCTGACCGCATTGAGGGTCCGACGAGTAATATAGATCGGCAGGTCGAACTTTCGCGAAAACACGCCCATCCCGCGAGTGTGGTCGCTATGGTCGTGAGAAATGAACAGACCTGCGGCCTCACGAATTTCACGTCCGTGTGAAGCTAATCTTGCTTCGGCCTGCTTGCCGCTAATGCCCGCGTCAAAGACTAACGAGACATCTCCTGATTCAACGAAAAAGCAATTGCCGTTACTTCCAGATTGTAACGATACAACTTTCATGCCCATTATTCTGCCCGAAGACAGCAACGGCGCAAAGGTCACTTGCAAAACCTAATCAAATCACTCCAAACGTTTCCTAGTCGCCAACGCCAAATTCCTCATTGCACAACGCCATCACCAAATTGATCTCGGCCTCTTCGTGTCGGATTAAATTTTGATAAAACCGCTCAAATTCGACACCAAGACTCGCGACCGAAACCTCCGGACCACACTCTCGATAAACCAACTGCTGAGCCAATTCAATCACGAAACTTAGCTCAAGATAGAGATCTTCGTGCTCGCTCTTTAACCGAGCCGCTTTTTTTGACACTGGCGGATTTTCGATTTCAGCTTCTCTGAAGTAGCCATAAAACTCTTCCAAAGCGAAATAAGTCTCGAGTTCATCTCGCAAATCACTCAATAAATCCGCTGCTTTTCGGGGGCTCACTAAGCCCACGTCCGATTCAGGGCATAGTTGTGATCGGACACGACGCAGCAAATCGCGGAACCCAAAATCAGATTTAATCTCCAGCAAAAACGCAACGTTAAAGGTCACCCCCGTCGCTTCAGCACCACTCTGCCGGTACTCTTGTTCAGAAAGCCAACGCATAACACACCTCACTTGGTTGCGACTAGCAACACATTAAAGAAGCCCGACACTTGGCTCGTCGGCAAACACTACCGCATCGGCATCGTGTCATTCAATAGGCGTGCATTATAACGTTTTTTTAACAATATCCAAAATTTTCTTACAGCACTCTTACAAACAAGTGCACGGCAAACATTGTGCCAGTTGTAATTTTCTATCAATGGGCGGATAACACGGAGAAGAGCTAGTTAAGCGAAAGTTGCGCCTTACCTGATTGCAGAAATTAGCGCGACTTCTTCACCCTCGAAGCCTGTACTACTGGTGCGTATTTGGATCTCAGCGAAACAAATCAACGCTTTGTCTTCTGGCTCCGCGGCGATCGGTAACTTGATCGATGGCAGCATTTCGGAAGAACAGTCCAAAACCATTGTCTTGATAGACAAGTTTCCACTCGAAATTCGAGTCAGAGTCAGCCGCTATTTCCAATTCGTTATAAACGGGATGGTAAATCGCGACCAGAATCGCGTCGGTATCATATTTGTTCAGTGTCTCCATCCAGTTGCCTTTAGCCTGATAAAAGTCCACGCTTTCTTCAACCGCACCAGGCGGATAGGCAACTTCGTAACGACTGTCGATGCTGACTTTGACCGTTGGGTAAAGTTTCCATGAAACGAAAGCGCCGCTTGAGAACGGAACCATCAGGTTACCCTTGAATTCTTGCTCGCTAAGATATTCGACCGCACCGACAGGATAAATTGGAGCGCCGGGATCATGCCCTGTGATCTCCGTAGGCACCCGTAACTGCCAGAACTTCTGGTGAAATGAATACGAAACACAGACGATTACGCAACAGCCGGCCGCTACCGCAATCCTGTTCGAATGAGCATTCCATATTTCTCGAAGCGTAAATCCGGCCCTTGACCGTTCCAGCATTGGCGGTACTAAACAGATCCACGTTACAGCGTAGAGTGAACCGTGCCGAATGTTTTTGATCGCTAGGTAAGCAGTCAACGCTAATACAATAATTTCGAAAGTCGGTTTCTTTGGTTGACTAAAAATTGCCACCACGGCGAAGCCGATCGACAATAACATTATCAGCAGGGAAGAAGACGAGCCAACCCAAATCGGATTCCATTCTGAAATCATCGGACGATCCATCGTCACAGCGCGGATCAAATAGGGGATGTATTCAAATCCGTAAGGGTTGACGTTTAAGAGCAAAACCGAACCCACCCCCACAGCTAACAAATGTTTGACATGTAACAGTGTCTCTTTGACGGAACCCGTTTCTCGATACGCGTCAATCAATTTGGAGAATCCATAAACGGCAAGCACACCGATTCCCGATACGACTCCACCATGCATATTGCCCCACACAACAACCAACGGGCACCACAGCCAGATCCACCATTTCTTACCGCACCGATCGATTTCGATCAAAAAAAACAGGCAAACCAAAAAGACCAACGTGAAAAGTTGAGCACGAACGTTGGTGAAACCCATCAATCCGCCCAGGCTCAACGCCAATGGAGTTAACACCGCAAAGAGAAAAATCGATGCGCCTTTGCGTTTGGCGAAAACGTAGCATCCAAGGCTAACTGCGAAACTAAGCAAGTACTTTAAAGCGACAATTCCGCCGGCTCCCAAGCCAAGCCCAACACTCACCCAATACAAAACGGCTCCCGTTGCCCATTCGTGATGAACAACTGGATGGTTGGTTGGGGTGTAAGCAAAAGCATCTTTGGTTGGCATGACTCCTTCGTCGGAGTATTGTCGGTAGAGAGCCATCTCATGAAACAAGTCAAGATCAACCACCATGTTCTTTGCGCCGCACGCCAACACGGACGTCAGCAGCGCCAGACCGATTGTCCAATGGATCGCCCAATGAACGGTGGGCTGGCAACGCATGGCTGGTTCTTGAATTGAGTTTTCTGAATCCAAAGGAGAACCCCGATCGATCTGTCTGCTTTTCAAATTTGGTGTGGAATACTACCAGAAAATCGGCGTTTGGTTGAATACCATTAAACGCAAAGGATCTTGGGTAATTTGATCGACTTCAGTATTCCAATTGGCGCAAACTGGCTATCGACTGGCTTGTTTCCGATCGCGCAACCACGAACCGGCTCAAAAAGGGGGCGGAGAACAATTGATGGGGCGAGCCACAGTGGCTGATCAGCCCCACAAACTAAGCTGCCTTAATTTTATTTCCACGTAGGAAGAACCAACCGCAGGTTAGCAAGATGCCCATAACAATCGCCCAGCCGTTGAAGTCTAAATGAGCTGCTGCGTCTTGTAACTGATTTAATAAACGCCTAATAAAATTTTCCACCGAAGCACCTAGCGAATCTAAAAAAATGAGTAGTTGTTCGTATACAAAATGAAACGAATCTTCTAGCAAACATAGGTTTGAGTTAATGACCGTCTTTTTCAACCCATCAAAAACTCGACGCAAAAACAGTCCACTGTTAGAGTTATTCCGATCAAGACCGATTGTGCTGATTATCCGGTCTACCAACGACATCGATCAGGTGTCAGGTCGTTTACTGTCCCAACCAACGCCCCAATCAGCTTAAAATCCGACACATCGACGAATCACCATTTTGCCTCGTTAATTTAGGGCCATTCAATGGACTTGATCATTGACGCCTACAACTTGATCTTTCAATGCGGCCTAGAAGGGCCGAAGCGGACTCCTGCGTCGATCACTAACTCTCGTCGTCGCTTGATCCACCTCCTGAGCAGCCTGCTGCCTACCGAACAAATCGCTCACACCACCGTCGTGTTCGATGCCAAACGCCTACCCAAGCAAGAACCGCAAATCGAATCTCGAAAGCACGGCATTCGAATCTTATTTGCTGTCGGCTACGAGAGTGCCGACGAAATGATCGAAGAGCTTATCGCGGCTCACAGTCATCCTAAAGATTTGCTAGTTGTCTCGAGCGATCATCGAATTCAAAATGCCGCCACTCGCCGCAAAGCCAAAGCGATCGACAGTGACGTTTGGTTAGACAAAATTGAAAATCAGCATGCCCGCGGGGCAAGCCCAACCAAAAACAACATGACCGGTCCAGTAAAACAAACACCGACTAACAAACGTGTCGACTCCGAAATTAAATCACTCGATTGGAATGCTGAATTCGGAGTCGATAACCAACAAGCTTCCGAAGAACTCGTCCGCGAGATCGAAAACGAGCTTGGCTTGAATCCTCCGAATACCGACAACCAAGAACAGGACCTCGATGAGGTTGAGGACGAACTCAAGGACATCGACTGGATGCAAGAGTTTGGTTTTGATGATGACTAAAAGGTGGCGACAGTGATTCCAGCCTGTCTTCCGCGCCGGTCGAGGGAAATTGCTGAAGCTGTTGGTTACCATTGTGTGTGGCAGAACCACGAATGCAGTGCGTTACAAGGCAGAGCCTTGTAACGAGGTGAAGGCCAGGCCACGCTTGTGCGACTGAAAGCCACGGTTCTTCACGGACGGACACGGATTTTTTCTCAAGCTTCATCCGTGGTCTTGAAGCCTTGTATCCGTGAAGATCTGTGAATCTGTGGCTTTTTAAATTGCCTTAAGAGACACTGATCGAAATCGATTCAATAATCGTCGGTGTTGCTGGATCGAAGTCCGATGGGTCGGATAGATTGAGTCGATCGAGTGCGTTGGCACCGTCGATGACTTCACCAAAGTTAGTGACCTCGCCGAAGATCGTGAAGTTTTCATCGTTTTGAAATTCGGTTGCATCGTAAGTAATAAAGAACTGACTACCATTGGTGTTGGGAAGACTTGTTCTGGCGTAAGCAAGAATGCCCGGGCGATCAAACGTCAACTCACTCAGAATTTCGTCATTGAGCCGGAACCCTGGTCCACCGGATGAGGTATTGGTTGGGTCACCGCCCTGAGCCACAAACCGTTCAAATTGCACGTTCCCATCGTCGCCCACAACCGGCGACTCGATAACACGATGGAAGCTCAACCCGTCATAAAAACCGTCTTCCGCCAAACTCACAAAACTGTTGACTGAAATCGGTGTTAGGTCTTCGAACAGATCCACGACGATATCGCCGACCTCTGTACTGATCGTTGCCGTATAGTCTAGCGACTGGTCAATCGTTAAAGGGGGCCCCGAACCATCGAAACTGTCGCCAAAAATGCCATTTCGATCAATTGGATCTACTGCTGCCAACTGACGATTTCCTTGAAAGGGCTGAAAACCCGGAAGCGATACTCGGAAGGTCTCAACAGTGGAAACTTGATTCTCGTCGGTAACCGTAACGCTAAAGCTCGCCGTTCCACTGCTGAGCAAATCTGGCGTCCAAGTGATCAATCCGGTTTCCGAAATTGTTGGAAGGTTTTCAGCTCCATCGATCGCGCCCCCAGTGGCTTCCAACTCAAAGCTCAACGTCGAAGAAGCGGCTTCGGCTACCTCAACTTGGACTTCCAACGACTCGTTGAAACTGACCGTCTGGTCTTCAATATCCGTGACCGCAAGCTCTACTTCATCGACGACCGAAACCGTAAATTCTTGTTGATCTGATTCGCCGTTCTCATTCGTTGCAACGGCTCGGATTACAAAAGTCCCGGCCTCTGACGGCGTAAATGAAAACTCGCCGGTAGTTGGGTCGATCACAGGCTGATTCGCGTCGGCTGAAATCCCACTATCCTCAAGATCCAGCTGGAACGTGACGGAGTTGTCTGGATCGGGATCATCAAAAGTAAAACCAAAAGCTTGATTAATTTCCTGTTGGATCGAAGCGTCGCCGTCAAACAAACCAGGAAGGACGAGATCCAACGCATCGTCTACCGCAATCACTTCAATATCTCGTGTTGCAGTAACAGGATCGAACTGTAGTTCACTTTGAACCGAATAGACCACCGTACGGACGCCGGCTAGCGGATCATCGCCACCGGATTCAAACTGGACCGAACGAAGTACGGTTTGGTAATCGATTGCTGAAGCCAAGCCGCTAAGTGCAAGGACGCCAACGTCACTATCAAAGCTTCCTGTAATACCGTTTGAAGCAACAAACGACAGCGAATCCGCCGCGTCGCCGTTAACCAGTTGTACCGTCGCCGAAGCAACATCCTCTTGGTTGCTAGTCGCCTGTAAATCTAGATCGCTGGCAAGCGTAACCGCCCCTCCATCTTCCACGAACGCAACCTCGGCCTCAGGAACCTCAAGCTGAAGTGAGGTCTCCGTCAAGATTTGTTCGTTTCCGAACTGCGTTGAGTCAAAATCGACGAACTCCAGTCGCTCAAAAATGCCATCGAGAATCTCTTCCAAATTGTCGACGCTCTGGTTCTCGAACTGCCGAACACGCGACGAACGTTCGAAGTCAGCATCGCCGACGTCAATCGCATCTGTTCCAGACTGCCCTCTGAAAACCGCAGTCCTCTCAAAAGTACTTGCGTCATCAACCACCACGACGTCGTTGTCACTTCCTGTATTAATGACAGTTCTTTTATTGAAGGTAGCAGCCGCATCGTTCAAGCCGGGCAGGACACCGAAGAAATCATTACCACTTCCCAATCGCACCTTGGCGCTTTTTCCAAAATCAGATTCCCCAGCAATTAATGCTTCATCATTTCCGCTGCCCAAGTTCACTCGGAACTTCCGATCCACGGTAAGCGCATTGCTGACAAACGTATCGTCACCTGCATTGCCAAAGACCTTAAAGTTACGCCCCGCATCAAATGACTCGACGGCCAATACATCGTCGCCATCACCCAAATGAAAGTAAGCCGATCTCCGAGTCGACGAATTGGACAACTGAATCGCATCATCCCCATCATTACCTTGCACGTGATAGTACCGCGCAGACACTCCAGTAGCATCTAATCGATCATCACCATCGCCACCGAGAAAGCGAAATTCACGACCGCTTTCAAATCCGTTGAAACTAACTTCATCCGCACCGTCGTTCAATTGAAACCGAGATCTTTCAAACGTCTGAGCAAATGTAAACTCGGTCTGTCCATTAATGGTTGTCGAATCCAACCCAGTGAACACGACTCCGCCATTGGCACTCTGCGAGACTTCAATTTGATTCGAGAGGTCGTCGCCTGTGACGACCAACGTGCTTCCAGATAAAGCAACCGATACATTTCCCGCTAGAAGGCGTCGGCCTTCGAGTGTTTGATAGGTGAGCCTCTGTTTTTGTCTCGCGAAAATAGATGAACGCATAAAATCCTCTTGGTATGAAACAACAGCCTATTTTACCTTAGGATTTTGACGCTGGCAGAATTATTTTCGTTCTGGGTGAAGGAATTAACAGCTTACTACCTGCTTCTTCCGAAGGACTCGCACGATCTTCTAGCGAAAAACGCTTCCAAAATCGCTTATGTGGTCACCAGCAACGCATATAGGAATCTCGAGCGTGATGAATGCTAGGAAATGCAATTGCACCAAGTTGCGAAAACTGCTTAATTGTGACAGCAACTAGTTGCTGCGAGCCTTTTTTTCAGGAGTTTTGCAAATCGCCAATATCAGCGACCTGCTCAAAACACTGCCAACAAACATTAATTTTTTAGCTGGTTGCCACATATGTATTGTCCGCTGCCATTCACTGAATTGCGAATCCGAGTCAAAGGCGATTGTTATATCTGTTGTCCGCAATGGAATAATCGCAAGTCAATCGGCAACGTTTTCGAAACGCCAAATCTGGATGATATCTGGAACTCTGAAACGGCTCAAGAGATTAGGCATAGTATGTTTGATCAGTCGTTTCGATTTTGCAACCTCGAATTATGTCAGGTTGGGAAACACCGTTACACGGATGACTACAAGTCAGCCGTTTTGGAACAGGGGCCTAGCTTCATCGCGCTGAACTACGACCCCAGTTGCAATTTGTTTTGCAAGATGTGTCGTGACAAAAAGATTGTCATTCCCCGCCGCCAGCAAGAACGCTTAATTGAGTTCCAAGACAACTTAATCAAATCACCGTACTTCAAAGACACGTCCATGATTAATGTGACATCCAATGGTGATCCATTTGCCAGTAAAGTCTTTTCGCATTTGTTCAAGATTTTAAAGCATGAAGATTTTCCAGAGATGAATATGCGGATCCGAACGCACGGGCTTGGCCTGACTCCAAGGAATTGGAATCGCATGGCGAATGTGCAAAGAATGATTTACGAAATTTGGATCTCGGTTGACGCATCGTCAAAAGAAACTTACGACATTATTCGCCGCGGTGGCAAGTGGGAGTTGTTAAAGAGCAATCTCGAATTCCTAAAGTCGATCAAGTCGCAATTCAATTTCAGCCTAGCTCTCCACTTTATCGTACAAAAAGAAAACTACTTGGAAATCCCGTCCTTCGTGGATTTTGCAAGGTCCTACGACGCCGATGTGATTTGGTTTGCAAAAGTTTACCAAGGGAATGACATGTCCCACGAGCAATTGCAAGAGAGTGCTGTACATCGACCTGACCATCGGTTGCACTCAGATTTTTTGCAAGTGATGCGCCACCCGAATGTCCTGGATCCGCACGTCGACTGGACGAACATGAAGCAATTCGTAAATACGTTGCCCGATGGTTCGCAGCGAAAAACCATCGATGACACAGCGTTGCCCATCCTTAACGCTAACGTCAAAGCAGCTTAGCAGGTGCAATCCGCGTTTGCCCTGAGTCTGCGGCTTGCTTAATCAAGAATTTGGCTTTAGCCAACATCCACAATCGCTTGGTCATAGTCCGCCGGCGGTTCGAAGCCCAAGCACTTGATCACCGTCGCAGCAAGACTACTGATCCCCAGCGGCTCAGCGGTTTCCACCAAACGCAAGTTCGCCGTCCCACTAGCGTCGTAGATGTAACAGGGCACCGGATTCAAAGTGTGGCTGGTTTTCATTTTTGGCAGCCCGTCTTTACCAACTTTTGGCTGGCCAGTTTTCTTGTCGACTTCGTACATCTCATCAGCATTGCCGTGGTCAGCAGTCACAATCATCAAACCGCCCTGGGCATCGATGGCTTTCTTAAGCCGAGCCAGACAAAGGTCGACGGTTTCTACGGACATCTCAACGGCAAGTAAATCACCTGTGTGCCCAACCATGTCACCGTGCGGATAGTTAACGCGAATAAAATCGTGTTTGTTCTGGTTGATCGAATCCAGCAACACGTCCGTGATCTGTCCCCCCTTCATCCACGGGCGTTGCTCAAACGGCAACAGGTCAGACGTAATCTCAACGTACTCTTCGGTGGCTTCATTAAACTTATCGCTGCGATTACCGTTAAAGAAGTAAGTTACATGGCCGTACTTTTGCGTTTCGCTAACCGCCAATTGTGTCACGCCGGCTGCGGCCAAATACTCTCCCATCACCTGATCGATCGACGGCGGCGAAACCAGGAAGTTCTTCGGGATCTGCTGGTCGGCATCGTACTGCATGATCCCTGCAAACTTCACGTTCGGAATCGGGCCACGATCAAACTCGGTCAAACCTGGATCGTCGAATGCTCGCGAAATCTCCAAAGCGCGGTCCCCGCGAAAATTGAACAATACCACGCTATCGCCATCGACAATCGGGCCAATGGGTTTACCGTCACGGACAATTACAAACTCCTTTAGGTCCTGGTCGATCACGCCGGGGGTTTCTGCTCGCAACGTTTCAATCGCTTCGGTCGCCGATGGGAACTCACGCCCAATGCCTTTGACATGCACGTCCCAACCACGTTTGACCATCGGCCAGTCGGCGTTGTAACGATCCATTGTAATAAACAGTCGTCCGCCTCCCGAAGCGATCGCATAATCAAAATCCCCTGCAGAATTGATCTCAGCCAAAACCGCTTCTGCCTTGGCAACGTAGTCCAGTGCCGAAGTCGGACCCACATCGCGGCCGTCCAATAACACGTGCAACCGTACCTTACGGATACCTTGTGAGTGAGCTTGCTTGATCATCGCGATCACGATGTCGATGTGTGAGTGCACATTCCCATCGGACAGCAGGCCCAGCAAGTGCAACGTTTGGTCAGCGCCTAGTGATCCCGTCAGGTCTTGCCATTGCTGTCCATTAAACATGTCACCCGAAGCAACGGCATTCTTCACTAGCAATGCCCCTTGATCAAAGACTCGTCCCGCTCCGATCGCGTTGTGACCGACTTCGCTGTTGCCCATGTCGCCATCGGACGGCATCCCAACAGCGCGGCCGTGAGCTTTGAGCGTTGTGTAAATTGCGTTTTCTTTGAGCCAATCTAACGTCGGGGTGGAAGCTTTAGCGACCATATCACCAGCATCGCCCGCGCCAATCCCAACACCGTCCATAATGACCAACATCACAGGGCCTTGTAGGCCGTTGAAGGAATTGCTTTTTTGTAGAGGGTTCATGGTTGTTTAAACTTGAGTTGGGAAGAAAATGAAATCGACTGCCCGAACTTTGCTGGTTTGAAAGTCGAGCTAATTTAATATTGCATCTATCGCAACGAGTTTTGTCGAGTGCTAACGGGCCAATTGAGTGTGATTTTGAGGTCGCACAACTTTTATTAGGCTGGAGGCTGGGAGGCTGCAGGGGTGGGACGCGGCGGAGCCGCAAGTGCAGGGCGTTCCAAGGCAGAGCCTTGGAACGAGCCCTCAAGTCTCCAGCCTCCTAATCTCCAGCCTAAACTAAGTACCGGGACTGGTATAAACCAACGCTAATTGCGACAATACAACGATAGTCGTAGGCCCTTCGTAAATTCAGAGTCATGATCAAACATACTCCACTCAAATTCGACTACTCCAATGCTCTCATTCCTGAGTACGGAATTTCGGAGGAGATGATTCGAGGCATTGCCGACAAACTCACCTCTGTTCGGCAAGAAGTGCTGAAAACCGACTTAGAGCTTTGGGACAGTGGCGCAGAAGTGCCAGCGGACAAGCAACCTTTAGACGCGGGTTTCCACGAGCTGCCCGAACGCATCTTGGACGCCTATCAAAGCGACCGCGAAAATAGTGAGCTCGGCCGAATCCTCAAAACAGCCACTCGTTTGCGGGAGAACGTGGACAAAGTCGTGATCCTTGGTATCGGCGGATCGTACATGGGTGCTCGAGCACTAATGGAGTCTTGCTGCCAACCGTACCACAACGAACTTCCACGTGCGGCGCGTGGTGGTCGTCCGCGAATTTACTTTGAAGGCAACAACGTCGATAACGACTGGTCGCAAGCGTTACTTCAGTTCCTCGAGGCGGACTCACAAGGCGATGGCCCTGAGGGCAATTGGGGAATCGTCGTGATCAGCAAAAGCGGCGGCACGCTGGAAACCGCTGCCGCGTTCCGTCAGTTCTTGCGAGCCCTCGAAAATAAAGTAGGGGCCGATCGATTACCTGAGTTTGTGGTTCCAGTAACCGGCGCCACAGGAAAGCTCGCCAGCCTGGCCGACGCGATCGGTTGTAAAGAACGTTTCGAAGTACCCGACGGTGTCGGTGGACGCTTTTCTGTGTTCAGCGCCGTTGGTTTGCTGCCGGCAGCGATCATGGGCGTCGATGTCGTTGGCATGCTTGAAGGCGCAGCCACGATGAACAGCCAATTTCGCACCGCACCACTGGGTAGCAATCCTGTTTTAGATTACGTCGCAGTTAACCACTTGCTGGAAAAAGAACGTGGAGTTACCACTCGAGTGATGTCGGTTTGGACAAAGTCGCTCGAGGCGGTAGGGTTTTGGTACGACCAACTTTTGGCAGAAAGCTTGGGTAAAGCACAACAGGGGGCTTTGCCGCTGACTTGCGTCAACTCACGCGACTTGCACTCGCGAGCTCAACAGCATCAAGAAGGCGCTCGCGACAAAGTCATGAATAACATCGTGCTAGACCTTTGGCGACAAGACCCACTGGCGATCGGCCATAGCGACAACAACGAAGATCTGCTGAATGAGCTTTCCGACAAAACACTGCCCGATGTTATGGACGCGGCACTGCGAGGCACCAACTTGGCTTACAAAGAAGACAAACGCCCGACGACCAACCTGCACATGGCCGGCTCGAACGAATCAACCGTCGGACAACTGCTGCAAATGCTGATGCTAACCACCGTTGTCGAAGGCCGACTGCTGGGCATCAATCCTTACGGGCAACCCGGCGTCGAAAAGTACAAAAACTATATGAACCAGTTATTACGCGAAGCGTAGCAAATACTAGAACTATAATGAGGCGAAAAAATGAGCATTGAACTAACTTGGCTGGGACACGCATGCTGGTTGATCAAGCATGAAGATCACCGCATCCTGTTGGACCCTTACCTTAACGATTCCCCCACAGCCCCGATGAAGGCTG
The DNA here is from genome assembly GCA_964555525.1 of uncultured Pirellulaceae bacterium. Taxonomy (GTDB): domain Bacteria; phylum Planctomycetota; class Planctomycetia; order Pirellulales; family Pirellulaceae; genus Mariniblastus. The sequence goes on along the minus strand of CAZKTR010000013.1, from coordinate 2,012 downwards.
CGGACGTGGACGCTGATACGATCTTGGTTTCGCACGGTCACTTTGACCATGTCGCCGACGTGGCGGAGATCGCGAATCGATGCGGGTCGACCGTCGTGGCGATATTTGAAATCGCTGAATGGTTTTCGTCAAAGCACCACGTCGAGAACACAATCGGTATGAATATTGGTGGCTCACTGGACCTGCCTTTTGGCTCGATCAAGATGACGCCAGCAGTTCACAGCTCACAACTGCCTGATGGAACCTATGGTGGCTTGGCAGCAGGGTTTTTGGTGCTACTTGGTGACAAGAAGATTTATTTTGCTTGTGACACGGCGCTATTTTCGGACATGAAGCTAATCGCTGAAAAAGAGATCGATGTTGCCGTGTTACCCATCGGTGATCAATTTACCATGGGCCCAAAAGACAGCGTTCGCGCGGTTAAGTACTTGAACGCAAAACAGGTACTACCATCGCACTACAATACTTGGCCGCCGATCGAACAAGACGCAGCCCAGTGGGCTGAGATTGTCAAAGCGGGCTCGATCACCCAACCGTTCGTGCTCAAGCCGGGCGAAACGCATTTGATCGAATAAATGTTAACTAATGCAGCGTTAGCCTTCTTAGCGCTCGACAATGAGACTTTAAAGTCGTCTTTCACTTTACGTGAGGCGACTTTCGTCAACACACTCCATTCATTTCATGGTCATCACGGCCAAACATTGATTTAATGACTCCAAAACCACCGCTTCAATCGCTCGGCCACCTAACCGCAAACGCTTTGCTGCTGCTTTGTTGGATCACGCTTGGCTCAGCGTCCAGCCATGCCCAAGAAACAAAACTAGCTTGGCGGTTTAAACAAGGTGATCAGTTTCAAGTCGAAACGACCAAGCTATCCGAACGCACTTCAACGCTCGACTCACGAATCGCGATAATGCTCACTGACGTCGTGCTCCAATTCGACTGGACCGTCGATTCGGTTAACGCCAACGGCAACGCAACGATCACTCAAGAGCTCAAGCGATTCTCCGTTAGCATCGGCGACCCTGCAGTACCAGTCCAAGCGATTGAATATTCGTCGGACGTTGCCCCGGCCGAACTAACGTCGGCAATGCGCAAACTTCAACGGAAAGCCAAACCTTTGATCGGCCTCAAATGCGTTTTGGAAATGGCCAGCAACGGCCAGATCACTTCCGTTCGCATAGACGCTGAAAGTCAAAAAAAATTGGCCAAGCTCAAAAACTCGCCTAACTTACAGGCGTTATTCAGCAAGGAGTCCTTGGAAAAAATCACCAACGACCTATCCTTAGCAACAATCCCTGCCGATGCAGACCCCACAGGCTGGTCAAAAACAGAAAAACAAGACAGCGGCTTGGGGGAAATTTCGATCGATCATAAATTTTCCGCTGGCCCAAGTGAAACGGTAAAAGGCCGAAAGCTGATCAAAATCGATGTCGCCTCCAATCTTACTCCATTGGCCGACGATGCTGCCGAAAAGGAGCCGCCTGCCAAAAACGAAATTTCACAAACACTTACATCGTTGACCGGAAACGGCTCGCTGGTATATGACGTCGATGGTGGTTACTTTTCAAGTAGCCAATTCAAGACAAAAATTAAGTCAGAGCGACAGTATCGTGAAAAGTTGATTTTGACTTCGGTGGAGAATGAAACTCGAATCAAGATCGAAAAAAAATGAAGCCTACATTCAAAACGGTCGGCAAAGTCGGCGACATCGCTCCCGGCACCGGTAAAACCTTCGAGTTCGGTGACCAGATGGTCGCGATTTTTCTTGAAACCGACGGCACTTATTTGGCGATCGACGACCTTTGCCCTCACATGGGTGCTTCGTTGGCGTCTGGACATTTCTCCGAAGGCATTGTGACTTGTCCTTGGCACGGGTGGAGCTTCGATGCTCGGGATGGTGCGTGGTGCGACAACCGGCGGCTTAAGGTTGACACCTTCGAAGTCCGAATCCAAAACGACGAAATTCAACTCGCTGCCGTCGAACCAACTGGTGGGTCTGCACCCGCTGG
>CAZKTR010000012.1:0-23995 GCA_964555525.1 uncultured Pirellulaceae bacterium | reverse complement strand
GCATTAGTTACTAGGATCAGAGAGGTTAATCTTCTTTGCGAACTGCGCCTGCCTTATATACAATCAAACCTTGCGATATTGGTAAGGTCATTAGAAAACCAGTTTGAATATGAACACAACTAAGACACTCGGAATTCTTGCTACACTCGCAACGCTGCTTCTCTTTGCTCGGACTCTGCTCGCACAAGACCAGCCAAATATCATCTTCGTGATGACCGACGACCAAGGTTACCCAGTCGTTGGGGCCCATGGTCACCCCTGGATCGAGACGCCCAATCTCGATGCCATGTATGAGAAATCGGTCCGCTTTGACCGCTTCATGATGGGATCCACTTGTGCTCCCAGTCGCGCCGGAATCATGACCGGTAGTCATTCCATCAGAAACGGAGTCACTCACACAATCTTCGAACGCGAACGCCTCAGCCTGAAGGCAACCACCATCGCGGAAGTTCTCAAGCCCGCAGGATACACGTCGGGGTATTTCGGCAAATGGCACTTGGGCGACGAGGCGGACTATCAACCACAGAACCGAGGCTTTGATGAAGTTTTCATTCATGGTGCCGGTGGTATCGGACAGGCCTACAACGGCTCCTGCGCCGATGTTCCTAATAACAAATACTTCGATCCCGTATTTAGACAAAACGGAACCTTCGTAAAAACGAAAGGCTACTGCACCGACGTTCTCTTCAAGGCCACGCTTGGATGGATCAAAGAAAAGAAAGATGGCGAGCAACCCTTCTTTGCCTACCTGTCAACGAATGCTCCGCACAGTCCTTTCATTGCCCCTCCTGAATACCAGAAGAAATTTAAAGACCTAGGCTTCAAATCTAAACCCGCTGGGTTCTACGGCATGATTGAACATATCGACGTTCACATGGGTCAATTGCGTGAGAAGCTAATCGAGTGGGACCTACTAGAGAACACGATTATCATCTTCACCTCCGACAATGGCATGACCCGAATCGGATGCGGCTTGAAGGGCTTCGACGGACGTCCCCAGGTCAAGTTGGGCACCAGTGAGGACGGAACCATCATGAAGTCCTACAATGCCGGCATGAAAGGTCTTAAAGGAACCGTTGATGAAGGCGGTGTTCGTGTCCCTTTCTTTGTCGAGTGGAATGGCACGATCGCTAAGGGCCGCACCGTCAACGCGGTTGCTAGTTACCTTGATATTCTTCCCACGCTTGCCGAAGTCGCAGGGGCCGAACTTCCCAAATCGCACCTCTTTGAGGGCCGAAGTCTCGTGCCGTTCTTTACTCAGGAAAAACCCGAGTGGGAGGATCGGTTCCTTTTCCAACACGTCACCCGTTGGAAACACAAAGCCAATCCAGACGACTTCAAATGGAAAAAATACTCCGTGCGCAACCAACGGTTTCGCTTGGTTGAAGGCCTCCTGTACGACATGGAAAACGATCCCGAGCAGACCAAGGACGTCGCCAGCGAGCACCCTGAACTCGTTTCCGAAATGAAGAAACAATACGAAATCTTTTGGGATGAAGCTCGCCCTCTGATGATTAACGACGGCGTTCCCTTGGCGAAAGAAAAACCGTTTCACGTCGATTACAATAGCCAGAAGAAAACGAGTGGAATACCTGCTTGGAAAGAACCAGTACTCGATTGAATATGGACACCGTAAAGACCATCGCGCGTATCAAATCCAAAGTGGCTTCGATGGGGTTGACCCTCGGTTCGCCGCTCGCCGAATCCAAGATTTCCGAATTCGAGCGTGAAGCCAAAATTAAACTGCCTAACGGATATCGCGACTTCTTACTCCACGTCGGAAACGGCGGTGACGGACCGCCGGACTATGGCATGCTGCCGCTGGGGCTCAATGGCATCGACGCCTCTGAAACCGAAGTGCTTGAAAATATCCAGCAACCATTCCCGTTCGATACGCATTGGATATGGGAGAACGACGACTCGCTCGACGACTCGCGATATTCCACCACTTTTCATGGCAGCATCAATCTGGGCACCGATGGCTGCGCGATGTACTGGCTTTTGATTGTAAACGGTCCTCAACATGGCCAAGTCTGGAACTGGGCTGATGTTGGCATACAACCCTTGGCTCCAGCACGCGATTTTCTCTCGTGGTACGAATACTGGCTCGATGGCGGGGACGATTGGTACGCAGACGTTTAACGTTGCCGTTTAGCGTTTTCACGTTTGGTTTTGTAGAGTTTGGTTGCAAGTTGGCCAACACAAAACGTAGTCTGGCATGATGGGCACTTTCCCCGACCATAAAAGCTGCGCACCCAAGCTTCCGCTTTCCGAGCTGGCGCTCGAGTTACTAAATCCAGCATCAATTCAAAATCTGATTGTAATGACGGATCGGCCAAAGGTTCGTTCGGCTTGCCTAAATTTGGCTCTACAGAACACTGTGAATCGGAGGATCGAACCAGTTTTGCTTCCCAAACATCAAATTGGTCGTGCTCTTCTATCCACTGAACATATAAATCTTCAAAGCACTTGTGGCACGTAAAGTAGAACTCTTCAAACCAGTGAACGACATCTGCCAAAAAGAGTTGGTCTACGCCACGGACACTCAATGCCGACTTCAACATATCTAACTCTGGCCAAATATCGCCAGCCGCTGGGCTAACGAGCCACTCATCAATTAGAGGCACACAATCTTTGATTGCTTGATTGTACCAAGCTCTAAGATTCGGCAACGATTCAGCGTGTACGAAGCCACCAGCTCTTTGAATCCAAGCGACCGTCAAAAGAATGTCCCGCTTGAATTTCTGGGGAAGCCGTTTGGCAATTTCAACAAAGTGCGGCACCGCCGCGATCGTCGCATCATAAGTTGACTGTTGGTGAAACAGATTTGAACCAAACTCATCAAGCATTGCTGTTCGTAGAGTTTCGGCTTTGTCAGAATCTGCAATACTTAGATCGTTCGAACAATCCTCAGCAAACGCCTTCAGCTGTTTCAATAACTTTAGCGTTGATTCGCAGGAACCATAGGCGTGCTCAAGACGGTTCCATTCTGGAGAATCCAGAGGAAGCCCGTTTGTCGTCGTGTCATTCAAAAATCACCGATCCCAACTTCCCATCATTTTTAAGTTTTGGCGATTTGATGCGCCGCTGGCCCAGCACACATTATACAATCAAACACGATTCAGTCCATCTTCGCTTCGGTTGTTGTCAGTCGTGAAACCTTCCGTCGCGTGGTGCAGTCTTTCGTTATTTACATATGAAAACTGTTTGTTAGGAGACCGCAATGATTCAAGCTTTCGGCAGATTCTCCATCGGATTCGTTGTTGGTGCGGCATTCACACTCGCTCTCTTTTTCGTCACGCGAGCCTTCTTTCTCACAACAATCCAAACGCCCGAGAGCGAACCTCACTATGAAGTGCTCTACGCCGGTCTAACCGCTGAAGCTGCACTGGCCATCATTTGTCTACTGCCAGTTGTTTTTGGATTAATCTCAACTTCACTTGTGAAACGAAAACTCCACCGCTGGGTCACGACCGCTTCGCCAATACTTGCCGGACTGTTTTGCCTAGGGATTTTCGGTGCGTTTTACACAATCATCGGCGACGCACTTTGGCTTGGCATGGATTAATGGCACGAAAAAAGGTCGATTAAAAACTGGAAGTTGTTCATCGCGAGATGAGTCTGTTAAACTGGGTTCACGTAATCGTTGTGGACTTTTCCGGCGGCTACACGCTGATCGCTTTCCTTGGGAGATTTCGATGCAACCGCTCTTTCTTACAATTTTCTGCGCTCTATCTTTCCATGTGTTTGCATTCTCCAACCCGTGGGAGAACCAAAACTTCTTTGTCGCTCCAATAACCACGGAGCTTCAGCGAGCAGAGATTTCGTCCTCCGCCGATGTGTTCGCGGCAATCAATTGCGACGTGATATCACTCGATGGTTTGGATCTTTCGAAACTCAATCCAGATGAATTGCGCAAAGAACTAGGGCGATACGCGGGCGAGGGAAAAACTCTGCGACTTATACTGAGGTATCAGTCTCCAACAAAGCATAGCAAGAAAGCTCAACAAAAGATCAAAAGTCAACTGACCGAGCTCGCAAAGGATTCGGGTTATCGCGTGAAATCCAGCGAACGCCAGACAAGTGGCGAATGGGACGAGCAACTTGGCGTTGCGATGTCTTTCGCACAAGACAGCGACGCCACCGAAAACGTTGTTGAAACTCCGCTCGTGCGGGCCTATCCCATCACCACTCGGTTGTCGAAGTTCGAACTGGGTAGAGCGGATTGCGTCGTCACGATCATTCGGCCCGTCGACGGTCGCTTCAAAGATGGCTTGCCCAAGGAACTAACGCAATCCATTAGCTCCGTGGTCAAACAAATGGATCTTCCCCAGAAGAAGTGGTTGGGTTTCAATATTACCAGTACCACAGCAGGGCGTGAGCTTGTCGACCAACTCTTTAGCGCGAGGCCGCCTCCGCAACCGCCGGCGAAACCAAATCCGCTCTTCTTGCAACGGCTGGCCGCATACAAGATGTCGCCAGCGTTCCAACTGGCGCTCGACTTGGGCTTCGAACGAATGCAATACAAGCATTCTACACAAGGTGGCTCGCCGGAATTGCGAGTCGGAGAGAAAGCACCGAATTTCCAAGCGACCGACTTGAATGGTCAGAGTGTGGAATTCACTTCATTTCGAAACGCACGCCCTACCTTGCTGACGTTTTGGGGTGTCGCGTGTGGACCATGTCGGGCCGAGGCACCTCATCTCACTCGCCTACACGAGAAATACAGCGATGATTTTGCGATTTTGGCGGTGAACGATTACAAAGAGAGTCGCGACAAAGTACTCAAGTACGTCGAGAAAGAAAAACTCACGCATCGGATCGTATTACCGAAAGGTAAAGTCTCGCAAAAGTATGGCGTGGCCTCGCATCCGACGACGTTCTGGATCGACAAAGACGGTGTTGTACGCGACTTCGTGATTGGTTTTCATTCTAGTGAAGACTTGGAAAAGCGAATCCAAGACATGCTCACGGAACAATAACGCACGTTTAATCGTCCATGTTGCGAGCGACCTTGAATCGCATAGGGTATCGAACATGCGACATGACCAATTGCTCGATTGCTTTTATTTTATGCCAATCAACCGATTTTCTACCGAAGCCAATTTTCCTTTTGGAATCGCGAACGCGTAGACCACTGTCTTCTGTTCCGGTACGAAGTCGTTGTCTGAAACCACCAACAGTAAACGATGCTGGTTATCGATGTCTGGCCCAAAAGCGAGCCCTTCAATTTTCTCGGGCATCTCGGTTCCAGCGAGTCCCAAACTAGGATCTAGCAAATCGATTAGTACTTCCTTGTGCATCGGCAAAGCCCCCTCCGGAACTCGGAAATGTGGCAACTGATCGACGTCTTGAATATTTGTCGCATGCGCGGATGAAACTAGCATTAGCTTTTTGAACTTCGCTGCTTCGCCAATTTTTCCGTCTCGCTCAATGACCACGAATTGATCTTTGTCACAATTCAAAATCTCGTTTAGCTTATTCTTGGGGTTGTCCAGCTGATATAAGTATTCACAAATGCAATCGCCAGTTGTATCCATTACCGGCATCCGGCAATTAATTCCAGCTGGAAAGTCAGACGGCGTCGAACGATAGGAATCCTGCAACAAGGGGCTTTGCATCAATCCGACCAAGTGCTCACCATCATCGGCGATCGCCAACCCTTCCATTCCGCGGTTGGTCGACCGACCGGATTCATTCAGCGTATTCTCGGTCAGATGAGATACGCCAGGATTTGACACCAAGTAACGCTTGGCGACATCGAGTTCCCGGACAAACTCACCGCCCACTGTAAACTCGATGATACGTGGCCCGTATTCATCCGAAATGAACAGGTTACCATTTCGTCCGACGCGAATCCCTTCAGGGTCCAAGCGACGTGAATGCTTCTCGGTCGCTTGGTAAGCCGATGCCAAACCGGTAAACGGAATGCCGTTTCGGTTTTTCAACATGATCGTTTCAACGGGCACGATTTCAACGGGCGTTTGGCCGTTCATGTCGATTTTGATTTGTACTTTTTCTATACGACAAGTCCAATCAACGGCCCCGTCCAGCGGACCACGATCAGGAAGCATCCAATAGAAGTCGTCAGTTCCCGTCCACGCGATCGCCGAAATCCCACCAAACATATCGTTGTAGAATTTTCGTCCAGCGGGAATTTCATCGTTGCTGGTTCCAACAGCTGGGACGAGTTCTTCATGGAGCCCCGAGTCATCTTTTGCAGTGCCAGCAATCGTACCAACGCCGATCAACTGAACCGCTAGTTTTTTCGAATTGTCATCATTCAACAACGGCTTTTCGATGGCCTGGCAAATATTTGTGAAAACAAAACCCAAACACAACACCGCAACAATACGCATCATTTTCGTTTTATAAATAGTCATTGCTTAAAACTCCCCAACCACTTCGCCACCAGCGCGTGTGCAGAGGCCTACAAATGTTTCCGCTTCGATCGATTCGGAGATAAAGTGGGTCGAACCATCGGCCATCGCGAAATTCGCTCCTCCGGTATGGAAAGAATAGGCTTCACTCACGTTAATGGCGTTAATCATACGAGGGCCGTATCTGTCCAATCCATCTGTGGTCGCGCCATTGATGCTAAACCCGCAATCTGGATCTGCCCAGCCGGTGCCGTCTTCGGGTACCAAACGACCGTTGAAGTTGACCACTTTGTCATCTCGGTAGTTTTTAAAATCTTCCATCGTCATTTGACCACTAGCAATGTAAACGTCAGGTTGTCCTGCACATTCGGCAACAAACAGCGTATTGCTGGTGCCGTCGGATGCTACAGCAATCGGGTTTTTGGAAAATCTAGAAAGCAAACCAGAACGAGCACTTTCAGAAGGAGCGGACGTAAACAAGACTTCTGAGTAGACTCGACTTTTGACTTCGTTGATCGAACCATAATCACCGGCTGCAGCTCCTACCACGTGGTACGGATCGAAAGCATCGGCGGTGGGCGATGACGGACACGTGAAAAGGTCCAAAGGTGTCGCGATGACGACCCCATTGTTTGAACTTGCTTTGTCGAACCAAGGCTGACGAAAGTCGAATTGATCGCCTAAGTTGCTTTGTTCGATGAAGGGCAAAATTAGCGTGGTCCAGCTTTGGAACGCTGACTCTGCACCTGAGCTATTGGTCGAATCCGAAGGGATCGCCTGATCGTTAGGCTCAAGACGGCTCGGCGGAAAAGCCATGTGGGCACTTTCGTAATTATGCAAAGAAAGGCCCAGTTGTCGCATGTTGTTCAGACAGTTCGCACGTCGAGCTGCCTCGCGAACCGCTTGGACAGCGGGAAGTAACATTCCGATCAAGATACCAATGATGGCAATCACGACTAAAAGCTCAACGAGAGTAAATCCGTTTCGCCGGCTTCGAGTAAATTCCATTTTCACAAAATATTTCCGTAAACATTATCTTAGATATTTGCATTTTAAAACGATGTTTAAAACCTATGCAAATCAAATTTGCGGGAAGTATATAGAAGGAATGTTAAGGGAATGCGAAGGCAATGTTAAATGTAAAAGACTTCCCTGAATTGGCAGTTCGCCAACGCCTTCGCTCTACAGATTTTATGATGTTTGCTTTTTCACAGCTTTGACGAAAAAGTTTAAAGTGCAAAGCACCGCCGGTGTCTACGCCTCACGGATCGTCGTTAAACTCGGCAGCCGCAGCCTCAAACATCCGTCCCTCCAGTCTCTCAACCTCCAGCCTTAAACCTTAAATTAACTGGCCAGTATCCCAATAAATGGGCTGATATCCAAGAAATTGACATCGCCGTCTTGGTTGACATCCGCTTCCAACTGAAAGACGCTATTAGAAAGCAGAGAAATGAAAGGCGAGATATCGAGAAAGTTAACGATCCCATCACGGTTTACATCGCCCAGCAACACGGCTGGCGACTCGGGCAGGGCAACTCCGATCGCCTCCAGCAGAACCCCGCCACCGACTGCGGGGCTGGCGGTCACTCGAATTTGCGTTCCGGCGGTCAACAAAATTTCGTCCTGAGCTAATCGCCCCATTCCAACGGTTAACCTCGCATTGGCTCCGTCGGTCCGAGTGAAAGTCAGCGAGTCGCTGCTTAAAGAAAACCCGTCCGAATCGTAACCTACCAAGCCGTCGAATGGATTGTCGCCAGAAACAAATTGCAATAGAAGAGACTCGGTTCCGGTTCCGTTCAAACCGCTAACATCGAAGTGTTTGAGAAAGACGTCTTGATCGAATGACACAACCATTCCTTCGGGAGTTGTCAAACTTCCGTCGATACGTCGTTGTGAGTTGTTACCGCCAGTGTCCAAGTCCGAACGAATACCAATTCCGTTGGTGTCCGTATCAAAAGCTCCATTGAAGCCTTCGGCAGTCAAGTTCATTGACACCCCAAGCGAACTAACCATTCCCTCCGTTGCTCCGGCCAGCCCGACTCCCAGTTCCGCACTACCCAACGAAAATTCGATGGCCGGCGAATGCTGGGGTAGTGGTACCGATTCGCCAGTAGCCCGAACCGTCAGCATTTCAGCGTCGACGTCAAGCAACCAATTCGTGAGATTCGATCGGGCGGCCATCGCGTTGTCAAATTGGATCTGAGTCATGCCGTTTTCGACCAGGTCGACCGTTTCACCGATGTCATTGGTCAAGTCGTAGAATTCAAAGTTCCGATCTTCGTAGAAATACGTCAACTTGTAGCGATTACCGTCGGTACCATTGTGGATCGCCAGCGAAATGGGTGGTCTAGTTCTGCTGTACCCCGGAAAGTGATAAAAGATCGTGTCGCGGTTAAGCTCCGTTTGCGTTCCTGTCAAAATTCCTGCAAACGACTCTCCGTCGAGCGGATGCACGGTTGGGGCAGGTAACGCTACGTTGGCCATCGCCGCGTAGGTTTTGTAAAAATCGACGGCATGAGTTGCTTCGTTGCTCACACCTGATGAGATCGTACCGGGCATGTAGGCGATCATAGGGACGCGAATACCGCCCTCTTGAAAGGCCCCTTTTCCTTCTCGCAATGGAAAATTGTCGGTGCTGTTTAAGGTTCCACCGTTGTCAGACATGAAGACGATTAATGTGTCATTGCCCAAACCGTTTTGCTGTACGAAATCAACGATCCGTCCAACCGCCTGATCCATCCCTTCCAGCAACCCGGCGAACGCAGGGCTGTCGTGCTGTGGAACGCTACTGGTTGGCAGTGTGTTGAATTTAGCTTCCAGGTCAGGACGCGAGTTAACTTCTAGGTGGACAGCGTTGAACGCGACGTTAACAAAAAACGGCTCGCCATCGGCAACGCGGTCTTCGAGAAAATCGATCGCAGCATCAGCCATTGCGTCGTTCAAATGTTTTGGAGTACCCACTAACGTGCTGGGGTCATTGCCATTGGCATACGGCATTAGATTTGCGTCGATGTACTGCTGAGTATACGGATCGGCATAGACATCCAGTTCTGGGCCATGCGAACTACCAAACGTCCAGTTTCCACCATTGTTTTGTTGAGCGAAGTAAGGCACGGTACCATTCGGGCCTCCGCTGGAAGTTCCACCAATGTTGAAATCAAAACCATGTTCGTTGACGATATCGTTGGATCTGGCCGTGCTATGGAATTTTCCAATGTGAGCAGTGACATAGCCAGCTGATTGCAACGTTTCACTAATCGTGATGGCTTCTGTTTTAATACTGGTTCCGTCCGTAGGACCGATCAGCAGTGTCTGATCGCCACCATCGTTCAACTGACCGACGGTATGAAGCCCATTTCGAGGTGCATACTGTCCCGTGAACAACGCTGCGCGTGTTGGTGCACAGGATGGTTGAGCATAAAAGCTGGTGAATGACATTCCGTTGGCAGCCAAGGAATCGATATTGGGCGTCTGGTAGTATGGCGACCCGTTCCCCAAGTTCGTCAAGCCAGTGCTCAAGTCGGTCCAGCCCAAATCGTCTGCAACCACCTGAATGATGTTGGTTTGAGCCGTACTGATTTGTGGAACACACAGAATGGCTGTCGCGACTAAAAACCAGATAGAGAAGGTGATTCGTTTCATCGGTGTTGATTCTGAAAAGTATCTTCTGACGGGAGGTATCTCTATCATGGCACGTATTTCCAATGGCGGCAGCAAACTTGCATCTTAAATCAACGATTCTTACTCAAAAACCCGCTGAACTCCGGCCTGTCTACGCGCATTAAAAGCCTTTTATCGCCGAAATTTAAATAAATATCAAAACTTCGCCCCCCTTTGGAAGTTCGTAAAGTTGCTCGGCCGGGCGCGTAAAGACCGGCTGGAAACGCTGGAAGCACCGTCGCCACACTTGTGTTCGCTACCATGTTATTTTTTCCCGGTCACGCTGGCTAGCCAAGCCATCGCCGCATTTGCAGTGAGTGCGACCGCTAGTACCCCAATTAAGATATTGCCGACTTTGGGGCGAACCGCGATAAAAAACAATGCCAACACTCCAAACGCCAATGCAATGCTGGGCAACCGGCGACGCAAACCTGCAAGTTGTGGTATCGCTAAACTGATCACCGCCAACGTCGCTCCAACTCGAATCGCCATCCCGGTTGTAAACGGATGAACGGCAGAGGCCACGTACCCCCAAGTTCCAAACCCGACCAGCACCACCGCTAATGTACCAGCACCAACTTGGTAGTAGAATATTTCTCGTTTTTGGTCGTTGTCTTTTTGTTGGTTAGCCAAAAGCTAGACTCCGACGAGGGTTATGCTTGATCAGCGAAAGCAAAAAACGGAACGCTCTTGCCCGCCGGGTGATCGTGTTGGTCTTCACTAAAAAAGATCAGCCCATCGGCTTGACCCAACGCCAACAAATCGGACGAACCATTCCAATTCAACGGCTCGACCGTTCGGCTACATTGATCGTCAATCAACAATCGCCCTGGCCAATAGGTCGGTCGATTGCCGCGGGTTTGATGGTCACGACTGAGCGTTGCATATCGCGGTTGTGGAGCTTCAACACCGCCACCGGCCATTATTTTCAAGCAACTTCGAACGAACAGTTGGTAACCCACCAAGCTACTAACCGGATTACCGGGCAAACCGAAAACAATCGTTGGGCGTGGGTTGTCGTTCGTTGCTTTACGGATGCCCAACCAAATGGGTTTGCCGGGTTTGACTTTCACTTTGTGGAATACCTCTTCCACACCCAACGATTTTAAAACGCCGGGCACCAAATCCTTTTGTCCCGCTGAAACTCCACCCGAGAGAATCAAAACATCATGCTGCAATCCGGTTTTGATTTTAGCGGTCAGATCGTTTTCATTGTCCCGACCGATCCCTAAGTCTGTCGCCATCAAACCGGATCCCGCCAACATCGCCAGCAACAAAGGTCCGTTACTATTTCGGATTTGCCCGGGGCCCGGCGTTTGATCGCAAGGCACCAGTTCATCACCGGTAGGCAAAACAGCGACGGTCGGCAATCCACCTACCCGAGCCTGGCTGACGCCGACTTCCGCCAGTAACCCAACGTTGCTGGGCCGGACTCGGTGTCCGGTTTCGAACAGTCGTTGCCCTCGAGCAAAGTTCGCACCAGTTCGCAAAATATGCTTTTCGGCGGCAATGGATTCAATTTGAAAGGTTACCGTTTGTTCGTTTTTTACTTCGGCAAGTTCCACCATGACCACGGCGTCCGCGCCAACGGGCAGCGGCGCCCCGGTCATGATCCGAGCGGCTTGCAGCGGGCCTAGCGGCACGGTTGGAACTGCACCCGCGATGATTGTTTCACCAATCTCAAACTCAACTCCCGGCTTCCAGTCGGATGCTCGGATCGCAAACCCGTCCATCATCGATTTGTCATGAGGCGGGCTGGCGATATCCGCAATCACTGACTCCAACAGATAACGCCCGACTGTGTTCAACAGCACTGCATCTTCAGCCGGCAACGGTTGGACGGTTTGCCGAATCAATTCAAACGCTTGGTCAACGGATATCATACGACCGGTGATCCGATTTCAATAAAGTTCTTGATCATGTCCACACCGCGATCGGTCAAAAAACTCTCTGGATGGAACTGCACACCGAAGGTGGGATGCGTTTTGTGTTGGATCGCCATGATCTCGCGTTCACCGCTGGGCGAATCGGCCCAAGCGATGACTTCAAATTCATCGGACAACGTGTCCGGTTGAATCACCAAGCTATGATAACGAGTCGCAATGGTCGGGCTGGGAATACCCGCGAAAATTGCTTTGCCGGTGTGATGAATTTGATCCGTTTTGCCATGCATCAATCGATCGGCGCGAACGATCGTACCGCCAGTTGCTGCACCAATGGATTGGTGCCCCAAACAAACGCCAAAGATCGGAATCTTCCCGTGGAACCGCTTCACGCACTCAACCGAGATCCCGGCTTCGTTGGGCGTGCATGGGCCCGGTGAGATAATCAAATGCGTCGGCTTGAGGGCTTCGATTTGATCGACCGTGATTTGATCGTTCCGCACCACTTGAAGATCGACGTTCCCATCGATTTCGCCAATGCGTTGAGCGAGGTTGTAGGTGAACGAATCGTAGTTGTCGACGATCAGGATCATAAGTGAACTTCAGCGTTGTTCAGGGGCAGGAGGAGTGCTAGCGAGACATTATTTATTAAAGCTCCGCTTTTAGTAACCTCAAACGCGGGATTGCTGAAAACTGATACTTTTTGCTACAGTTTGGTTCCTAATTTGGTTGGCAACCCCAACCCTACCCACGGCGAGACTCAAAACGTCTTATGCCAATACCCAAAAACGCCACGGAAGGCAACGATGAGCAACCCCAACGAACAGAATACGTCCGCATTTAACCAAGACAAAAACCAAGCCGCGACCAGTGCTCCTCTTCTGGACGTCGGCCGCGGAAACTCGCCGCTAAAAGCAGAGATCATGGAATCGATCTCGCAGATCATTGACTCTGGGCGGTTTATCGGCGGGCCATTCGTTGAGTTCCTTGAGCAATCGGTGGCCGAGGCTTGTGATGCTAAATTCGGTATCGGCTGTGCCTCGGGTAGCGATGCGTTATTGTTGGCTTTGATGGCGATCGACATTCAGCCAGGCGACGAAGTCATTTGTCCCAGCTTCACTTTCTTTGCCACTGCCAGTGCGGTGCACCGTTTGGGTGGTGTTCCTGTTTTTGTTGACATTGATCCTGTCAGCTACAACATGGATACAAAGAAAATCACGGCGGCGATTACCAACAAAACAAAAGCCATCATCCCGGTTCATTTGTTTGGTCAGTGTGCAGAAATGGAACCGATCCTTTCGATTGCAGCCGAACATGGTTTGCGAGTGATCGAAGACTGTGCCCAATCAATCGGGGCGACCGAAAACGGCAAGCCGTGCGGTGGCTTTGGCGACATTGGATGTTTCAGTTTTTACCCGACGAAAAACTTAGGCGGCTTTGGCGACGGCGGTATGCTGACGACCAACGACCCCGAACTCGCCGACCGACTACGTTTACTGGCCAACCACGGCATGCGACCACGTTACCACCATAGCGTTGTTGGTATCAACAGTCGGTTGGACGCGATCCAAGCGGCAGCGTTGTGTGCTAAGATAAAGCACTTGAGCGATTACGCCACCAAACGACGAAACAACGCCGAACGGTATATGCAGTTGTTCGCCGAAGCGGGATTAAGCGAACAAGTATGCCTGCCGACTTCGCCTAAAAACGGAAAACACGTTTGGAATCAATTCACGATCCGCATTGCCAACGGTCAGCGAGATGCTGTTCGAGCCAAACTGGCAGAATATCAAGTCGGTTCGGAGATCTATTACCCGATCCCGCTACACCAACAAGAATGCTTCCAATACCTGCCCTCACAAAACAACTTGGCCGAAACCGAAAAAGCAGCGACCGAAGTGTTGGCTCTGCCGATTTACCCTGAGTTGACTCCTGCGGAGCAGAAGTACGTTGTTGAATGTTTGACGAAAATTCTGGCCGAGACACCTGTCGACTTAAAAATGCAAACGGCGTAATTACTCGACCCGAGATTAGTCAAACGGCAAATCATACTGTTCGGCTCACTCGCTTATGAGGTCCGACTTCGCTTGCAATTTACTTTGAGGCGAATTAACTCAAACTTCTTAACCTCGGTTTTGTAGCGTAGCATCGAAACCGAGGCTAGCGAGGCCGTACCGCTAACTTGATGCTGACGCGGCAAAAAAAATTGACACCCTGTTCCACAGCAGAATACAAACACAAAGCCTTTGATGCTTTGTGTTTGCAATCTAACCAGCGAATCGCTAGGCTTGCTTTATTAAAATTTAGCAAACTGTAGAAACTGGGTGTCAATAACAGCGTTCTCTATCATCCCAACTGGAGCTTTCGCTCCTGCTGAAAAAAGTGGACGACTATGTCACTTGGCGAATTTCATTTAGGATTGTGACTGCAAAAAATAAAAGAAGACCGGATTTCCCTGAAAAAGCACAGGTTTTATTTGGATCGGTGCCATGTTCGGGGAAAATGGCATCGTTTGGTCAGTTTCGGTAATTAATGATGGGAATTCAGCACAATGGATGATGGCCATCCCTGCCCAAACGAGTACGGTAGTCTTCTGGGCCGTTTGGACAGGCTGTTTGAGGGACGACCGTCTGGCTCAGAGATCTCCGCTTATTCAATAAAAAATGTTGCGCAATACAAAATCGAAAAAGTACTCGGCAGTGGCGGTTTTGGACTCGTCTACCTTGCCGAGGACACGAGACTTAATCGTCTAGTTGCGCTTAAGCTCCCGCGCATCGAGGTCTTAAATGATCGAGAAAGACGGGAGCGGTTTGCGAGTGAAGCGATCACCACGGGGCGGTTAAACCACCCGGGTATTGTTAAAGTCTATGAAGCGAATCTAGATGGGCCGATACCGTTCATTGCGTCTGAGTATTGTGACGGTCCAAATCTGTCCGAATGGCTCGATGCGACCAATCGGTTGCCGTCCTGGCAACATAGTGCCGAGCTTGTTGCGAACCTTGCCGATGCTGTCGAGCACGCGCACCGTCACCAAGTGTTTCATAGGGACCTAAAACCAGCCAATGTTATGATCACACTCAAAGAAGAGCATGGTCAACAAGGAAAAGAGTATGCTCAATGGCGATTAGACGAATGCAATGCTCGGTTAACTGATTTCGGATTGGCAAAATCGATTGATTCTAACTTAGTTGCTTCACGTACCAGTCAAGTAATAGGTACGCCGCTGTACATGGCACCTGAGCAAATTGAACAAAATTCAATTGGGGCGTCCGCTGCCACGGACGTATACAGTCTGGGTGTTATACTTTTCGAGTTGTTAACCGGGGCGTTGCCGATCAACGGGTCCAGCTACATTGGAGTACTCGACAAAATTCGAACGGTATCGCCGAGTCGTTTAAGTAGTTTCAGAAAAAATCTGCCGCGTGACTTGGAAAGTATCTGTGCAAAATGCTTAGAAAAAAATCCACATGCGAGATACGCTTCTGCAAGAGAATTTGCCGTGGATTTGCGATGTTGTATCAATGGAAGCCCAGTAGTTGGAAAGCGTGTTAAGCTCCGTTCCCGCATCGCCTATTGGTGCACTCGTCCACAGCGAATTCAAAACTCGGGCTGGTTTGTGATTTCATGGACTGCAATTACGGGTCTTTGGGTAACCTTCAATGTGCTGGTGTTACCACTTCATACCCCGACATCAACTGCTGATTTTCAAGAAGGCGTCAGAGATCTTATCCTCTTGTCCGCATTGGCGATCGCACCGAACATCTGGTTGGGATGGAAGATTGTGCAAGGTAAGTCATGGGCGTTATGGACAATGCTGATTTATTCAATCGTACGAATCCCCTTGCTGGTCAAAGCCATGTTTGTGGAGCCCGTTTACTTTACGATGATTTATCGGGCCAATCCAACTTTTTCATTCGTAGACCATTCCATGATGGTGATTGCCAGTTGCGTTCAGCTGTTTTTAATCGTGTGCGGTATATTGGCGAAGCGACGGCTACAGAGTGCAAACAAGCCTGGCCTACTGCGTGTTCAAAAAAATGTTAGCTGAACGATAAATTGTTAACACCAAATAAAAAACGCACTGGCAAAACCAGTGCGTTTTTTCGTTTCAAGCTTTATTCTTACCGTTAACTCTATTGGCCTGGAGCAAACGCGTCACCAGCTTTAAGCTGCCAACGCAAACCGAAGTCGGTGTTCTCTTGCACAAATCGAGCGTTTGCGGTTGTGGTCAAAGCGTTCATAAACTCAGGTTCGATATCCGCTTGGCCCCAATCGGTTTTCAGCATCACAGCTGGGATTGTTGGAACGCCTGTGACCGTGTCACCATTGTCCATGACAACGACAGCTGAATCTTTTCCATCGATGTGGAATTTAACACCGGCGACTTGGTCCATTGGTACTGAAACTTTACCGAACTTGGTAGCGATCTCAAAACGATCAAAACCATCGATTCCGCCGGCCATGCTCTTGGTATCTTTTAAACGAATGTAGTACAAGTCGATCGGTTGACCTGAACTGTTCAAAATAGGCTCAGCCGGGCGACTAGGAATGTCCTCTCCTTCGCCGCGAGCATAGACTAGGCTCACGCGAGTGAACGCACGCTTGGACGGTGGAACGACAATTCGGATCGGGCCTCTCTGGACTCGTTCGATCAAACGTTCATCCATAATCACGTTGGCAGTTCCGTTAGAAACCTCTAGGTCGACATTGACGTTTTCGGCTTGTCCGCCAGCGGCGTCGCCGAATTGAACTTCGATCAAACTAATGCGATTGCGAAACTCAGCTCGTACGTTGGAAGCCAAACTCCCGACGTCACGGAGTTTGAAAACCAAGTCATCGCTGAGCTTCAAAACGAATCGGGTTTGATCCTGCTGAGCAGTAGCTCGGTTGGCCGAGCTCACACAGACGACTAGTGCTGCGACAATGGTCAAGGTTTTTTTAAGCAAAGACATGCTATTCTCTCACTGTTTTTGTTTTTGGTTGTTGTTAGATTTATTAAAACGGATCGAAACAAAATACGTTCGATCACGGATTGTAAGGTAATGATCTTAAGGGAATCGGCGTGGTGAAACCTGGAACCGAGTCGTTAAGGATTGGTGGTGGAGTCACAATGTCTTGTTCAAAACTCCATCGCCCCGGATGATGGGGGTCAGCAGCAAAACGAAAATTGCGATCCGAAACGATCGAATCAATTTCAGCCAAGGACAATTTCTGTCTTCCCCAGCTACACTTCATTTTAATTTCATCAAAATTAACGTACCCCGAAACCGACTCGCCAGAGTTCAACCTGATCGCAACGCTTCCTGAGTTGTTTGCATTAAATTTTATTCCAGAAATGTCAGTAGAGTTAATAACAACTTCACCGAAATCGCTTTGGAGTTTGATTTTTGCAAGGCCTTCCATCCAGCCATACAAACCACGTTGGGCATCAACACGAGCGTAAAATCTTCGGCTATCGTTTACCGTAGGTTTGTTTTCACGCTCGGCCAAACCAACTGGGTCTCCAGGTTTGCGTCGTTGGTAAATTAACAACACATTTGTAAAGTCCGAATAATAAACCTTTGCAAGGACCGGTTGATAATCTAACTGGTCTAGCAAGGCCTGATTAATATTTACCGTGACTGTATCGTTTAATTTGTCTACGGCTTTATCGAGTTGGAACGCTTTCGTCTTGAAACTCACTGGGCGTTTAAGCCGTACTGCATCGACTCTGCCTCGATAAGCCGCTGGGATTGCAACTTGCAGATATCCAGTCTGCCGTATCGAAGCCATCTTGCTATCGTCCATGTCAATCGTGAGTGTCACCGCTTCCGTTTTGTTGGGTTGCACCTGCGATGTAACGGGTGCGATTTTTGAGCTCGATTGTCCTAACGTGGGCGTCAGAAATACAAGCGGCATTAAAACTGCCAGTCGGGAAATTTTCCAACTTCTAAAAATCATACTCGTCGCTCAATCTAGCTTAAGGCGCGGTAGGTATTCCACTTGAGAAACGCCAACCTCTTTTGCCAGCACTCGTTTCAGCAAAGAAACGTGATTTTGAGTCAGCCAAAATGGTTTCAATCTGGTCCAACTTCACGTGGGCTTTGCCCCATGAAGTTTTCAACGTTACCTGTTTCAGTGCGATCTCGCCCGTCACCAAGTCGCCGTTCTTAAGAGCGATCACAGCGTCATCATCAGCGTTGACGTGCAGTTTGATTCCCGCAATCTTGGACATCGGAATCGAGACTTGTCCAAATTCCGCTTTAAAACTAATCTCGTCTAAGCTAACTGCCGCGCCTGACAACTCGCGATTTCGAGTCACCTTTACGAAAAGCTTGCCGTCAGCAGGGCCACTGATGTCTTGGGCAGACGAATTTGAAACGCAACATGCGCTCAGCAACAAGATCACGCTGAAGCGACCTAAAAATCCTAACATCGAATTACCTATGTGTGGTGGTTGAATTGTTTTGTCCTAGAAGTGTTCACTATAAGCAGGAAATAGATAATCTCCAATTGATAAGTACAAAAACCCGCATGGTCCTGGGATTTTTTCGGTAGCTTGGATACTCAATTGCCGTTAAAGTCGGCTCAACCTAACCAGTTTGTCTATTCCCATCTTGAATTCTATGGTCAATGGAAAAACAATAGCCCCGCATACTTAGCCACATCGCTCGTGCTCACCCAATTCCCATGAAGCAAATCGCAGTTCCATTTCTTACCGGACTCGCCAAAGCGCTCAGCGGTGCGACCGTTCGTTGGGTAGACTGCGAACCCTGCACTTGCCAACGAATTTACTTTGCCAACCACACCAGCCACTTGGACGCGCTAGTACTATGGGCGTCGCTGCCACGAAACATTCGTAGCGTAACTCGTCCAGTCGCCGCAGCTGACTATTGGCAAGGCGGACCGGTTCGCAGGTACATGGCTTCCATTTTTAACGTGCTGTTGATTGATCGTATGAAAGTCAAAGTACACAACAGCCCGATCGACATGATGCTGCGAGAAATCGGCAACACGGGCTCGTTGATCGTTTTCCCAGAGGGTGGTCGAAACGTCTCCGGTGAAATTGGTAGTTTCAAAAGCGGTTTGTTTTACTTGGCCAAGAAGCGTCCGGACATCGAACTGATTCCCGTCTACATCGACAACCTCAATCGAGTAATGCCCAAAGGCGAATTCCTCCCCGTGCCACTACTCAGTTGCATCACGATTGGAGCACCGATCTGGCTCGAAGCCGGCGAAACAAAAAACGTGTTTCTCGATCGAGCACGCGAAACCGTTGGTAAGCTCCGCGAAGCGTAAGCCTTGAAGGCTGAGCTACGTATTCGCTAACGCAACACCAGCAAACTGACTGCTGTACCAATCACGCAAACGCGAACAAGCGGTTTTGCGATTATGGGTCAGCCGAAACGTATGCTCAGCGTCGTTGTAGTACTCCACCTGCACCTGATCGTCTGGTTTGATCCCAAACATCTCTTCAAACTGGCCACTGCTCGCAATGTCATCGTAGCCTTTGGTATAAACAAACAACATCTTTAAGCCGCGTTCCTTCATGCCACCAATCTCAACGCCAACTTCTTCTTGGGTCTTGCCGATCTCGAAGAATTCGCTCTCTGCCAACGTCGCACCATCGGCTTCACTCGTCTTCGGCTCACCAATCAACCGTCGTTTAATTGCGTTCCGCCAAAACCGAGGGCTTAGAAATCGCATGTAATGCCGCAAGTAAAAACCCGTCGTACGAAAAACGATACCGTCAAAAAAAGCCGCTCCGACAACTCGTGGGTCCGCCAAGGCTACCTGATGAGCATTAAACGCTCCGCTGCACAAACCAGTGGCCACCACGTTTTGAACATCATGATTTTCAGCCAAAAAATCAATCGCTTCGGTCGCATCAAGCACCGCGCGATTTTCAACGGACTTTCCAGTTCGTGTTTCACTGTCACCCAAACCAGACAAGTCAATTCGAAAACTAGAGAAACCAGCTTCCGCCAAGATCCTAGCGATATCGACGTGCAACCGAAACGGACCGATGCTGTGAACAATCCCAGCGTTCAAAATTAACGCCACCGGCGCATCAGCGACACGAACCGATTCATCCGGCTGGGCAAAGATCCCAGTCAAACTATTGTTGGGGCCAAATTGGCAAACGGATTCTTTCATCATACTGTCTCCACCACCTGCCGTGACTGCTGGCCTGCCAACGTGGCGACCCGCTCCAAACGCTCAAACATTTCAGCAACCGTTTTCACGATCGTGCGAGTTGTTTCAGGTCGCAAACAAGCGGTCTCGAGCGTTAGCAATTGCTCCCAAGCCATCTCGTCATCAGTAAGAATCGTACGTTGCAGACTCGGCTCGATGTGCGAATAGGAGTGACCGCTTGATTTGAGATCCACAATCAATTGTGGCAAATACAATTCGCCAAAGTCGAGCTTGGTTTGCTCGATCTCGTTCAATAGCTCACGAGAAAATTGAAATCCTAAAATCTCTTCCAATTCGTCATCGTTACGCGTGCTTGTTTTTGACATCCACAAGTCAACCATTCGGGCATGCATGAAGCGTAATCCTTGCAGGTATTTCGTCCCATCGACGACCGGCTCCCAAGCGACTAACGAGTAAACGTCTTGTCGTTGTTCAGCAGCGAGTGCAGCCAAGGTCGCGCCGAACCGCTGCCCGATCAACATCACGCTGTCGGCTTCTGATTCCTTGCGAACCCAATCAACCGCCTGGCCAATATCATCAATCCACTGCTGCAACGACAAAGTCTCATCGATGTTTCCCGCTGAATTGCCATGACCGCTCCAGTCAAATCGCAGCACGTGAGCACCACCGCGAGCCAACTGTTTGGCCAGCAGCTTACAAGCCCAATGCGTACGGATGTACTCTTGGCCAAGCGGCGGGCAAAACACGATCGCCCGTGGAGTCGATTTTTTCGACCGGGGACTGTGATGCACGCCATAAAGTTGACGTTGGTTTTTATTGTTAAAGAAAACAGGCTTCATGTTAGTCCCAAAACCCTTTCAGATTCTTGAGCAGGCCTTTGCGTTTGCTACTTGCTTTGTTGGCATTTACTTCAGCAACCAATTCCGCCGAAGCCTCCGTCGCCTTCTTGGCCTCTGGAGAAGATTTTGTTTGAACATCTGATTTAGCGGAGACGTCTTCCTTTTTCGATTCCGTTGCACCTACAAAGGTATCCGATTCTTCTAGCTTTTCGGCCAACTGTTCCAACGTGCAAACCAAGAAATCTTGTGGGCCTAACTTAACGCCGGTTTTGTCTTTTACTTCGGTGATGACTTTCATCGCCAACAACGAGTGACCGCCGACGTCAAAGAATGTATCGTTTAAACCGATGTCGTCGATTTCTAAGACGTCTGACCATAGGTCGACCATGAATACCTCTGCTGGCGAAGTCGGATCTGGCTGATCGTTTTCCTCAGCGACCGCTTCCGCTTTTGGTGCAGGAAGGGCTTTGTAGTCAATCTTGCCATTGTTGGTTTGCGGCATCTTGTCCAGCATCACAAAATGCTGTGGCAACATGTAATACGGCACCGATTTCCGCAAGTGCTCGCGGAGTTGATGTCCTTCCACGCTATGACCAGGGCGAGCCACATAATAGGCCACCAGACGATGATCGCCCGGTGTGTCTTCGCGAACGATCACAACGTTTTGTTGGACCGCTGCGTAGCTTTCGATGTTCTGTTCGATTTCGCCAAGTTCGATACGGAACCCGCGGACTTTTACTTGCTTGTCATTGCGACGCAGGAATTGCAAGTTCCCATCGAATTGATAACGTGCTAGGTCGCCGGTTTTATACAGCCGGTCACTGACATAATCAGTGAATGGGTTTCGATATGGATTCTCAATGAAGCGCTCGTCGGTCAAGTCCTGTCGGTTACGGTAGCCCAGCGTAACACCAGCACCGCCGATAAATACTTCGCCTGCAGTGCCGACGGGTACCTCTTGTCCATCGGGACCTAACAGGTAAATCTGCGTATTACCGATTGGCTTGCCGATCAAAATCTGAGCTTCTGCCGATTTGATTTGGAACGCTGCAGACCAAACGGTAGTTTCAGTCGGGCCATACATATTCCAAAGTTCACCACAACGATCCAGCAACGGTTGTACCAAATCGTTAGGCATTGGCTCGCCACCGCACAAGACTTTCAAATCTGACTTGCCTTTCCAGCCGGATTGAATCATCAACCGCCATGTCCCTGGCGTGGCTTGCAACAGCGAAATATCGTGGGCATCCAACGCTTCAGCCAGTTGCTCGCCGTTGACTGCACCATAGGTGTCCATAACCACAACGGACCCGCCAAAGATTGTTGGCAAGTAAAGTTCCAACACGGCGATATCAAATGACAACGTCGTAACCGCCAACACGGACTCATTAGCAGTAAAGCCAGGAGTCTCCCGCATCGCATACAAGAAGTTGATCACTGCCCCGTGTGGGATCTGAACGCCTTTGGGTTCGCCCGTCGATCCAGACGTATAGATCACGTAGCAAATGTCGGTTGGAGTTGACTGACTTTTGACAATCGATTTGTCCAATTGGCTGATTTCATTTTTGAACGAGTCGATTTCAATCTGTGGTTTCTTGAATTCGGCAACGCGCTCTTTCAAATCATTTTCGGTAACGATTAGCTTAAGCTTGGAATGATCGCACATGTATTGCAAGCGATCACTAGGATAGGCCGGATCCAATGGGACGTAACCCGCGCTGGCCTTTAGGATACCGTACAGATAAACGAGCATTCTTTCGCTTCGCTCGACGCAGATGCCGACCAAATCGCCGGGTTCGACTCCCTGTGATTTGAGGAAGCGTGCGATTTGATTGGATTGCGTTTCGACTTCTGCGTAAGTCAACGACACGTCTTTGAATTTGACGGCAACCTTTTCCGGCGTCTCAGATGCTTGGCGACTGAATTCGGCACTCAACGTCGCATCCAATGGATATTCCATCGGAGTATCATTCCAGTCAGCAATGACTTGTTGCCGTTGTGGAATGCTCATCATCGGCAACGTATCGATCGACGATTCGGGCGACGAAGCAATGGCTTTCAAAAATTCAGAAAACCCATCGAAGTAAAACTGTATCGCAGAATTAGAATACAAATCAGAGTTGTACTGAACCTGTAGCTCAACCGATTTGTCTTTGCGGATCACGCCGTTGACGGCCCACTCAAAGTTTTCAAAGTTTCGCGGCTCAATGAATACTTCAACGTCCAACCCAGTAAAGCCTGAGTCGCTCATATCCAATACTGGATCAACATTGAATGAAACACTCAGCATCGGCGGTCGGCTTGGATCGCGAGGTGGTGCGAGCTTACGAAGTAACGTGCCGTACGAGTATCGCTGGTGATCCAAAGCGTTTAGTAGTTCGGTACGAACTTGCTTCATGTAGTCTTGGAACGGACTCGCTGTATCGATTTGGGTTCTTAGCGGCAACGTATTGACACAATGGCCAATCAATTCTGTCTGGTCCATCGCAGCTTGACCGGCCGTTGGAATTCCAACGCAAAAATCATCGTCGCCACTCAACCTTGCCACATAAGCATTGAAGGCGGTCAACATCACGTTGTATAAACTACAGCCTTGTTTGGCTCCTACTTTGCGGACACGCTCCACCAAATCGGTCGACAATTCATGGTCGTAACGACCCGCGGTGTAAGTCCGTACTTTGGGACGACGGTTTTCTATTGGCAACTCCAAAACCGGAATTGAGTCCGAAAACTGATCAACCCAAAACGCTTCGTCAGCCTGACCTTCGTCGGACTTAAAGTAATCATCCATCGCTGTGGTGTATTCAGAATACTGATTCACCGGTGGCAACGGCTCAACCGCCACGCCGCATAGTTGATCGTAGAAATGCCCTAGATTCTGGCAGAAAACCGCCAGCGACCAACCGTCCAAAACGGCGTGATGAGCGGCGAAGGTCAACTTGTGTTGGTTCGCATCGAGAGTTTGTACGATCACACGAAATAGCGGACCGTTTTCCAAATCAAACGGAGCATTCCCCAAACCATCAATAATTTCGTTTTGCAGTTCCGGCAACTTAGATCGATCTTCGCGAGACCAATCAAACGACTCAAAGCTAAA